>NZ_SMMD01000668.1 GCF_009711475.1 Fulvivirga aurantia | reverse complement strand
ATTTATACGCTTCTTTTATCGATGACTTTTTCGTTAGCATATTTTTCATAAAAAATCATGAACATATCCCGCCCTTTTTGTATTATATACACATGAGTAAGACTAAAAAAAGAGAGAATCAAGATAAGGCTGACGGCCTCTCTACAACGGATATAGTAGAATCCAGGGTGTTTAGTCTCGCCATGGGTGTGGCAGAGCAATACGCCTCAAGCAAGCGTAAAGTTTTTAGGATTTTGCAGCACGCATTTAAGAAACTTAAAAACGAAAGTGCCAGAAATCACCTTAAAGCTGAGTTTAAGCAACAGGTGAGCGTACTCATGAGGCTGGTAAAGGCCTACTATGTGGGTGCTTACAGAAAGGTGCCAATGGCCGCGATTCTAAAAATCGTAGCGGGCCTCGTTTATTTTGTCTGGATACTTGATTTTATACCTGATTTTATACCATTACTTGGGTTAGCAGATGATATCGCAGTTATTGTATGGGTTTACAATGGCATTCGCGATGAACTCGATGAATTTGAGCAGTGGGAATCAGTGACAGCATATGACCTCGACAACGAAAACTAAAAAACCATGAATGACAACGGAAAATTTTTATTAGGATTACTAACCGGGCTAGGCCTGGGTACGGCTATGGGTATTTTACTTGCACCAGAAGAGGGAAGTAAAACCTTGAAGAAATTAGAAAAAGCTGTAAAATCAGCTACAAGCGATTTGCAGCAATTTGGTAGCGAAAAACTGAAAGAGGCAAAAAAGGCTTCTAAATAATGTCTCTTCTTTCTTCTTTACTAAAAAAGCCAATCAGAGCGATTGAGCACAAAATAGAATTGGCCAAGCATGATGCTAAAGTTGAGGTATCAGTAGCCTTGGCCAAAATTCTGGTTATTGTAGCTATCGTCTTTACCTTGTTACTGGCACTTGCGATTGCGAGTGTAGGTTTGGCTATATTAATTAATACAAATACAGGGCATCCATTTGCCGGCTACCTTTATGTAGGTGGTGGGTATGTGGTCTTGGCTATCTTACTATACGTTATTAACAAAACGGGAACTGTGAGAACGGTAGTAAAGGCCTATTCTGATAGAATTGTCTTTGGCAAATCGGGTAAATAAGAAAAAAGTAGAAATTTTTATTGAACAGTATTGCAAATTAAAATCCCTTACCTAAATTTGCAGTCCACTTGAGAGAAACGTTCTCAAGATTACAAGCGAAAGTAGCTTCCCGATAGCTATCGGGAGTAGAGCGCAGAAAACACGTTTTCACGCTTTATATCTTTAAAAGGAAGTACTTTAGCTAAAAAAGCGAAAGTAGCTCAGCTGGTAGAGCGCAACCTTGCCAAGGTTGAGGTCGCGGGTTCGAACCCCGTCTTTCGCTCACTGACAATTTTTGTCGTGCCGGACTTGATCCGGCATCTCTATTTATAGGGATTAAATTTCTCATCAAGTTGAGAAATAGCAAGAAAGCATCACTACGCAGTAGTGCATGCCCGTGTTAGGAACCTGCCTGCCTGCCGGCAGGTTGGTAGACACACAGGGCAAAATAGAAGGATATGTATAAGACATATGCCATAGACAGCATTTCTAGAAATTACCTTTACGTAGGTATTTCTAATAATGTGGAAAGAAGACTTACTGAACATAACTCAGGAAAAAATAAGACAACGAGGCCCTATAAGCCATTTATACTTATTTATACCAAAGAGTTTGAAACAAGAATAGAAGCTAGAGCACACGAAAAATACCTGAAAAGTGGCTCTGGTAAAGAGTTTCTCAAAAAGCTGAGAAACAAATAAAAAGCATCACTACGCAGTAGTGCATGCCCGGGTGGTGGAATTGGTAGACACGCAGGACTTAAAATCCTGTGAGCATTGCGCTCGTGCGGGTTCAAGTCCCGCCCCGGGTACTTAAAAGCCTGATAATCGACTGATTGTCAGGCTTTTCTGTTTTACAAGGTGGCGGTTTTGGTGGCAGAAATATTTTTTAAACAAATAAATCCTTACTATTTACATCTGCTTTATCTTAATTCTTTTCATATGATTACTAATCACGCTTCTCATCTCTACCAACATCCTATCTATCACATATTTATACTTAACTGTCTGGTATGAATAACTAGTCTTGACCTCGCTTCATTTATAATGCGTGTAGAACTTAATCTTAAGCTGTGGAAAGAGGCTTAAAGGAGGATAAACAGATGAAAGAAATAATGAGAGTTTCAGGTGTCGTTAGCGTTAATCTTCTGTAATCGACCTATTTTCATGCACTAAACTCTACATCTTCTTTTATCATTTCGGAAATATTTAAAGTAGGTAAAAGGAAGTGATCATATTCAGTATTTTCGAGCTTAGCATGTAAGACTCCTCTTGCAGTACCCACAGTTAAAACAGAGAGGTGTGTAAAAAATGACTTAGGCACCTTTAAAGAATTAGATTTCATTACTGTAAATTTTTTAAATGACAAAGGTTCTATATCAAAATCACAAGCTAACTTGAGCTTTATAAATGGTTTTTCATGACAGATAAAAACTAAGCTAAAATGAACGGCTAGAGAATGCTCTTCTCGACTAACTCCAAAGTTAAAATTGGTCTCTATACCCACTTCGTCGCCATCTTTATAAACTTTATCAAAAGTGGCAAATTCTAAGGTCTCAATAGATTTAAGCGCAAAAGGGATTTTTATTTGTGTCATATATTAAGCTGCCATTGCGTAGTTACTTTCCCCTATTTTTCTTCGAACTGAAACAGTAGTGTAACTCCCTCTCAATATCTCTTCACCTGAAATTATTTTATCTCCCAGTTTCTCATAACTCTTTTTAGGGGGCTTTATTACCTGATCTCTGGAGAATTCAAATTTCTCTACTATACTTTTAATGAATTCAAAAGAGTCCATCTCTTTTTTCTTTACAATAATTTCATCAGCATTTAAGGTTGATATCAATTCAATACCCAATACGCTTTCCAACTTCACTATTGATTCTAATGTGAGGTTTTCTCTACCTTTCAATAGTTTATTTATTGCTTGTGGTGTAACATCCATGGCGACAGCCAATTTCTTTTGAGTAATCTTATTCTCCTTCAAGTATCGGTTCACCTTTAAAGCTATCTTGGCTGATTTTTTCAGCCAGCCCTTATTTACTTTTCTCCAAGTATTATCTTTTTTCCATTTTGAATCTACACCTTCAACTAAATATTTGTTGAATGCTTCAATTGACTGTTTGGTTTCTCTAGTTTTCATATCGGTTAGTCTAAGTCTTCGAATTTATCGTCAACTTCATTCATTCTTAAAGCGTCTCTGACGACACTTAATTTCTTAAGCTCAAGGCTCGTATGCTCACGCTCCTGCATAGTTTTGGTTAGCTTAATTGCTCCACCTGTGATAATGTAACCATCCATAAATCTTACCGCATATATACGAAGCCATGATTTGTGTTCTTCACCTTTTGCTTTTTGTTTCTGAAAATCTTTAATGCGAAACTCTCTATCATCTAATGGTTCAAAAAGGTCATCAAGATCTTTACCCTCAGCTACTTCTATAGCTTCAAAAAGTTCATCTGCTTCGAAAATTGTTTCGAATGCTGCATCATCAACTTCGATATCTCCAAAAAAACCTGATTGTAAATCTGATTGATGTTTGTCAAAAAATGTTTGTAACCATGATGCATCGGACCAGTTTTCTTTCAATTGTTTGAATATATGCGTAGAGTCGCCTTCATACCTCACAGCCCATAGCCTGTCTTTTAGAAGCTCAAATATACTACTTATACGCATAATATCAACCTACAGGTTTACTTTTTGTTTAAAATTAATACTATTTACATAATCATTTACAGGAAGTATATTTGTTTCGAATGGAGAAGATTTAATTCTCATTATGGATTGATAAAATACTGTGACCTATTAATCATAAGACTTCACTTAAACTTTTTTGAATGAGTTGTAACGCATTTTTATATTCATCACGTTGTTTATATACCTCTTGACTTAATTTTTTTTGCTTTTCTAAACCTTCTATTATTTTTAATAGCGCCTTGATAAACAGGTTTTTGACCTCAATTTCCGTAAGTTCACTCCAATCATTTAATATGCTTTCAATTTCCTGAAAACTATCAAATCTTTTATTTGCAATGACGGTTCCCTCGTAAAACAATTGTATGTTATTTGAACTATGCCGCTTATCATGCCACCAATTTATCTTCGTACCATGATTAGAACATATCTCATTTCTATGCCTATTAATGTCCTCAAAATAGTAAATCACATTGTTGGGGACATTTGATTTATCAAATTTTTGATAAAGAAAACGACCATTTTCTTTAATAATTCCTTCTGTCATATTTAATCAAATTTTAACCTTTAAAACTCATCTCCATACCCCTCCTTCTCCTCAGCAGCCATACTCAAATTCTGCTCATCCTCTAATCCTGAAAATTCTGATGCTGACACCCTCACTTGGCCGTTCATAAGCATGGGTAGGAGCCAATTGCGGAGCTCAGTGAGATGCTGATTTTCTAATACTCCAGTTCTCATCCGTCCAATAAATTGGGAAAAACTATTATTAAAAGCGACTGAGGTATTGTGATCATAAGCAAATTGATAATCTTGCATAACTCCCCAGTTGGCTCGTGGCATTTTGGTACCCGTTGATGATTTAACGGAAATTTCGACAAACTCATCAGATGATACGATATGAGAAATAATGCCCAGATTTACTTTGTCAATCGCTTCTATCACTATAGTGTCGGACGATGTAATTCCATTTATAAACGCTAAACTTACCTTATGAAAATAAGGTCGAATTTTCCCAAACAATATATCATGAGTTTGAAACTGAAACTTTTGACTATTTAACTGGTAATCAGTGGTCCATTCATCCAATATCAAGGTTTTTCTAGGGATATGTTCAAGACCAACGTAAGGAGTATGTTCAGGAATTTCATCAGGCTGGATAGACTCCTTTCTTATAGACACCATATCTCTCAGTTTCTTCACCTCCCACCCCTCAGGAATCTCCCTTTTCAATTGCTCGTTATAGACCATTTTACCACCGGAGGATTTATACGGCTTGCCTTCGAGCTCGGGTTTGTCCATGGCAGCTGCCTGCTCTTTGCTGATAGGGAACTCAAACTGCACAAACCAATAATCATAAATCAACTTGGCCATGGCCTCCAGCTCTTTGTTGATGCGGTTGTTGAGGGAGATTTTATTATCAAATGATGTTAAAACTCCTTCTACCTTTTTCTGATAATCTCTATCAGGTAGCAGAATCGGATATTCCTTTAGCATAGGTACATCCACACCCGTTTGCCCTCCTGTTCTTGGAGATAATTGATCTAC
>NZ_SMMD01000350.1 GCF_009711475.1 Fulvivirga aurantia | reverse complement strand
GCATGAGTTACATGCACGACCTTATTTATCGTAACTCATGGCTTTGCTAATGCCACATATTGTTATATTTTTGTGCAAATTTTAATCAAGCATATCCATGAGTGTATTAGTAAATAAAGATTCAAAAGTTATAGTACAAGGATTCACAGGGTCTGAAGGTACTTTTCATGCCGAGCAAATGATCGATTACGGTACAAACGTAGTTGGTGGTGTAACTCCAGGTAAAGGTGGAAGTATTCATTTAGGCAAACCTGTATTTAATACTGTATCTGATGCAGTGGAGCAAGTAGGGGCTAATGTTTCTATCATATTTGTACCACCTGCATTTGCTGCTGATGCAATTATGGAAGCTGCCGATGCCGGAATAAAAGTGATCATCGCAATTACTGAAGGTATCCCGGTAAAAGATATGGTAGCAGCTAAAGAATATATAACTGATAAAGATGTGGTGCTTATCGGGCCAAACTGCCCTGGTGTGATTACACCTGGTGAGGCTAAAGTGGGTATCATGCCTGGGTTCGTATTTAAGCAAGGTAAAGTAGGTATCGTTTCAAAATCAGGTACACTTACTTACGAAGCTGCTGATCAGGTAGTGAAAGCTGGTTATGGTATTTCTACTGCTATCGGTATAGGTGGTGACCCAATTATCGGTACTTCTACCAAAGAGGCTGTAGAAATGTTGATGAATGACGATGATACAGAAGCTATCGTTATGATTGGTGAAATTGGTGGTAACTACGAAGCTGACGCTGCTAGATGGATTAAATCAAAAGGTAATCCTAAGCCGGTAATCGGATTTATCGCTGGTCAGACTGCACCAAAAGGTAAGAGAATGGGCCACGCAGGAGCGATCATTGGTGGAGCTGATGATACTGCTGAAGCAAAAATGAAAATTATGAATGAGTGTGGACTTCAGGTGGTTGAGTCTCCAGCTAACATTGGAGAGACACTTAAGAAAGCACTTAGCTAATAAGATACAATACTTATTCCCAAAAGCACGTCTTCTCATGAAGACGTGCTTTTTTTGTTTAATTCAATTTCATTTTAAGTATCGGCTTTAGCTCTTCATAAGAAATGAAAATCTCTGAGGCACCACTGGAGTAAGGGGCTATTTCGTAAGGGTTGTAGTAAAATTTTATTCCCTCATCTATAATCCCAAAGTTGGAGTTGTATAGTTGGTTTTCTTCGAAGTTAAAGTCCTGAAAATTGGCAGAGTCTGTCTGATCTTTGAAGTTGCTCAAGGCCAACTCATTTAGTCTGGTTTCAAAGTCAGAAACGAATACATCATTTAAGGTATAGATGTCGCCATCGGATAGATCGAAATTAACATAGTACATTTCATCTGTGCCATGTGCGCCACCGGTATATATACTAGTTGACGTTTGAATGGTGAGTATATGATTGACAGTATCAGAATAAATGACTTTGCTTACTACTTTACTATACCAGCCAAAAGCATTGTCAAATTTTGATTGAATGGTTTTATAATCTTCGATAAACTGATCGGTATAATCCTCAAAACCTGTATTAATTGAGTCTTTTAGGTATTGATTAAGGATGGTAGACTTTAGCTTAGCCTCGATCCTTTTTGTGGTGGCCGAGTCTAGTCCAGACAGTTGCGGAAATTCAAAAGTAACCTTGGTGCAGTATACAGAGGTGTCACTTTCACATTTACCATACTGCTTTTCATAGGATTGTTGCTCGATGCGCAAACGTTCTTTCTCAGGCGCTGTTTGATCTTGTTTATTTTCCTGTTCAAAATTACAGGCAGTAATACACAACAGGCTAATCATTACAGGTAGAATATTTTTCATATAGATCTTTACATTAAGGCACGAAATATATGAAATAAAAAAGTAAGCCGATAAGGGCTTACTTCTTTTAATTGGCTAGGTTAATTTTCTA
>NZ_SMMD01000563.1 GCF_009711475.1 Fulvivirga aurantia | reverse complement strand
ACATCAGGTATCGGATTAGCGTTAACCAATCAGCTTATCGACAGTGGACATAATGTAACGGTGATGTCCCGAAACAAATCAGACAATTTACCGGGTGATGCAAAACACGTAAAACTTGATGTATTGAGTGAAGAAGTGGATACAGCAGATTTAGATGAGGTTGATGGTCTCGTTTATTGTCCAGGTTCAATTAATCTAAAACCTTTTAAGGCGCTAAAAGATGATGACTTTCTCAATGATTATAAAATAAATGTGCTTGGCGCAGCTAAAGTGATAAAAGCACTTGAAGGCAAATTGAAAAAATCAGATAATGGATCTGTAGTTTTATTCAGTACAGTGGCTGTCAATCAGGGTATGCCGTATCATGCTTCTACCGCTGCAGCCAAAGGAGCAGTAGAAGGACTAGGTAAATCATTGGCAGCAGAATATGCGCCAAAAATTAGAGTCAATATTGTGGCACCTTCTATTACAGACACACCTATGGCAGAAAATCTACTTTCATCGGATGATAAAAGAGAAAAATCAGCGAAAAGACACCCAATGAATGCGGTTGGTGATCCGGAGGATCTTGCTGCTCTTACTGCATTTCTACTTTCAGAGAAAGCCAAGTGGATCACAGGCCAGGTAATAGGTATAGACGGTGGTATGTCTACCTTAAGATCGTTGCAATAAAAGATCGCTTATGTAAAACTACCGTTAAAAATAATTTCAAATTGATTATGTTTATGGCATGACTGCCATAAATGCTTTAACCAAACGGTTCCTCATATTTGTTAGTCTTTCCATACTGGTCTTCGCCTGTATTGAGGAAGAGAGCAAGTATGAGGAACCTGGCATTTCTAAGGAGCTGGCTGACAGTCGATTTACAAATATATCTGAGGTAAAATATAGCCTACGTTTTGACATTCCTGAAAATCAGAGCGAATCTATTCCTGCACAGGCTGTTATTAAATTTGACTATAAGCAGAATGGTAAAAGTTTACTGTTCGATTTTAATAGTGACCCTCAAAACATAAAAAAAATCATCGTAAATGATGAAGAAACCTCTGTTGAGGTCAGCAACGAGCATATCTACATAGACGAATCACTGCTTCAGGATAAAAATGAAATCAAAATCGATTTTATAGCGGGCGATCAATCACTAAATAGAAATCCTGACTACCTATACACGCTTTTTGTGCCTGACCGAGCTTCTACATGTTTTCCTGTATTTGACCAACCAAACCTTAAGGCGACTTTCGACTTAACATTAAGCATTCCGACTCAATGGGAGGCGATTGCTAATGGTGAAGTGATTGATGAAAAAATTGCCGGAGATTCAAAAATTTTGTCCTTTAAAGAGACTAAACCAATAAGCACTTATCTATTTGCATTTACAGCTGGTAAATTCAAAAAGGTAACTAATACAATCAATGGCAGAAAAATGACGATGCTGCATCGAGAAACTGATGCAGCCAAACTCGAAAGAAACCTTGATAAAATTTTCGATTGGCATTATAAATCTTTGGTATGGCTTGAAGATTACACAGCCATCGACCATCCTTTTGACAAGATGGATTTTGCTTTGATACCTTCATTCCAATATGGTGGGATGGAGCATCCGGGAGCTATATTTTACAAAGCCTCGAGTCTATTCCTTGACCAATCAGCTACTCTTAACCAACAACTTGGCAGGGCGAGGTTAATTGCTCACGAAGTAAGCCATATGTGGTTTGGCAACCTTGTAACCATTGAGTGGTTTGATGATGTCTGGCTCAAGGAAGTTTTTGCCAATTTTATGGCAGCCAAGATAGTCGACCCTCAATTTCCTGATATAAATCATGATCTAAAATTTGTGTTATCACATTACCCATCAGCCTACGAAGTTGATAGATCAATGGGTACACACCCGATAAAGCAAGAGCTAGAAAATCTCAAAGATGCTGGTTCCTTATATGGCTCAATAATCTATCAAAAGGCGCCTGTGGTGATGAAAATGCTTGAAGAAAATATAGGAGAAGATGCCTTTCAGGCAGGAATAAGAGATTACCTCCAGCGATATAGCTACAGCAATGCTTCCTGGACAGATTTACTTGAAATTTTAAGCAAACAGACCAACTATAACATCGATTACTGGAATGACAAATGGGTGATGACGCCCGGTATGCCTATCATAATGACTACGTTGAGGGTAAGAAACGATAAAATAAAAAAGATGAGGCTCAATACCTTTGTGCCAGGGCAGGAGAAGGCCTATGTATGGCCCCAGCAATTAAAGGTTTTGATAGGTTTTGCTGATAGCACTACACTCGAATTACCTGCTGCAATAGGCGAGGAGATAGATACAGTAGAAAATATGCCCGCACCAGAAATACTTTTTACCAATGCCGGAGGCAAGGGATACGGTTATTTTAGGCTTGGCCCTAATAGTAAAAAGCACTTTTTATCAAACATAGGACAGTATGATGAGCTGCTAAGAGGTGCTCTTTGGCTCAACTACTATGAGCTGCTATTGCGAGAAGAAATAGATCCTCAGGTTTTAATGCAGGCCTTAATAAAAAACTTACCCACAGAGAATAACAACCTTATTACAGAATATATGCTTGATGTAATAGAAACCATTTATTGGCGCATCTATACTTCAGAGCAACGCTTAAAATTGGCACCTCAACTCGAAGGACTTCTACTGAGCCTTGCACTGGGTAGTGAGAAAACTCAACTGATGGCATCATATTTCAATACGCTTCAGTCCGTAGTAATTACTGAGGGGGGAGTAGACTTGCTAATGAGAATATGGGACCAGGAAATGGAAATCGAGGGGTTGCAATTATCTGAAAATGATTACACCAAACTGGCTTATGCCTTAGCATTAAGATATTCATCCCGAGCAGACAGTATTTTGAATGTTCAATATCAGAGAATCTCGAATCCGGATAAGCAGAGACAGTTTGATTTTATCAAAACAGCGCTTTCAGCAAACCAACAAACTAGAGATGATTTTTTTGAATCTTTGAAGGATAAACAAAATCGTGAAAATGAAGCCTGGGTATTAGAGTCTTTAAGTTATTTACACCACCCATTACGTGCTAATCAATCTCTTAAATATATAGAACCTAGCCTTGATCTATTGGAAGAAATAAGGCTTACAGGAGACATCTTCTTTCCTAAAAGATGGCTGGAGAAAACTTTGGGAGGACATAGTAGTGATGAGGCAAAGCAAATAGTAAGGCAGTTTTTATTCAGAAACAACAGCTACCCTAAAGACCTTAAAAATAAGATATTGCAATCGGCCGATCTTCTATTTAGAGTGGTAGATATAAAAGAAAATTACAAATCAAAGGCCGAGGAAGCTTCATAAAGTATAGGAATCCATTGTATGTAATGAATTCCTTTTATTATTTCACAAGTAGGAAGGGTTAGTTATAGATAATTTTAAATGAGCGAGGAGCTTCTCAAAACCATAATTCAACTGTTTGCCATTGTAGCTAAAGAACGAGTTACTGAGGCAGAGAGAAATAATATTCAGGAATTCTTATCAGTTCACCTCAACCAGGAGGCTATCGGTTACTACTTAAAGTTGTTTGATGGCCACAATACCGAAATACAAATTGCCAAACAGGCTCAGCTAGACAATATCGATGATCAAACCCTTGAGTTTGTTGATGACTGGGCAAAAATAATGGCCATTTCCAAACAGGTAAACGCTGCCCTCACTATGCAGCAAAAAGCTGTTTTAATTATTAAAATCATCGAACTTGTTTTTGCTGATGGCGAAATCTCAGAGCGACAGGAAAATCTCATATTCTATATCGGTGAAGCCTTAAAAATCTCGAGGCGCGACATGATGTGCATCAAGAGTTTTGTATTGGGACAAGATCTTGAAGAATTGTCATCTAAAAATATTCTGATAATCGATGAAGGCTCTGGAGAATATGAAATAAAAGGCCCGAGGATCGTACAAAAAAACCTCACCGGCCTGATTGCCATCCTGAGGCTCGGTAGCATAGAAACTTATTTTATTAAATATCTGGGCATATCAGTTTTATACCTCAACGGGCAGCCTCTTAAGAGTAGAAAAATCGGGGTATTTCCAAC
>NZ_SMMD01000486.1 GCF_009711475.1 Fulvivirga aurantia | reverse complement strand
TATGCAACACTTTTACTCCTTATTGGTCTTTAGTGTGTATTTAAATTTAAGATGATGAGAAAAGTATTAAGTTCTATAATTGCCATGTTGCTTTTATCAGCAGTAGCATTTGCCCAAAACACTGAAACCAGAAAGCCCGGGTCGTTTGATGAAATACGTGTAGCACAAGCTATTACTGTTTACTTAAAAAGTGGTGCTGAGGAAGAAGTAAAGGTGGTGGCCAAAGGTATAGATGTAGAAGATGTGCTTACCGATGTAAGTGGAGGTCGTCTTAAAATACACCTGGCCAAGGGTAATCATAAAAATACCGATGTTGATGTTTATGTTACTTACAAAAGTTTAGAGGGTATCACAGCAAGTTCAGCTTCTTCTGTTTTTTCAGAAGGTGTAATTAAAGGAGAAGAACTTACTGTCTCGGTGTCAAGTGCAGCAGACGTTGAAATTGAAGTTGATGTAGAAGAATTAGATGTAAACGTAAGTAGCTCAGGAGATCTTGAGGTAGCAGGTAAGGCGAGAAAATTAGATGTAAGCGCCAGCAGTGCAGGTGGTGTAGATGCTTATGATTTGGACGCGTCAGTAGCTTATGTGAGAGCTAGTAGTGCTGGTGGAGTGAAAGTAAGTGTCAGAGACGAAATAAATGCCGAGGCGAGTAGTGGAGGTAGTATTAAATACAAAGGTGACCCAGGTAAATCACAAACTGATTCCAGTAGTGGAGGGTCTGTACGTAAGTCAAACTAGATAAATGGCTAAGCCGTCTTAATTCTTTCTTCCTGTAAATTCAGCTCCAGGTTTAAGACGGCTTCATTAAAATTCTTCTGATAAGAGAAGTCTACCTTCTTCTTAATTCTGATTTTCCAGTTATTATTTTTGAATGAAAAGTTTATCATAACCTCTTATTTTGGGGTTTAAACGCAATAATGTGAATTAATGTTCCAACTTTGTTTTTCTTTTTGAGACAAAGCGTAGAATTAAACTATGAGCTGCAAATAGACATGTTTACTGGTTGCTCTTATGAGCTAGTAAGCTGTTTGAAATATTGATGGAGGTGCGACCAAATTTGTGCTTATTTGTAAAACATGTCTAAAAGCAGCAAAGAGGTGAGGAGCAAGTCAGTATTAAGTCCCTGGTTTGATAAACATATAACCAATTCGATAGATGCGATAATACCTAAAAAGTGGGCAGCGACCACTTTGCTTACCATTGCGTCAATGGCTTTGTACATAGCTTTACTTATTGCATTGATACAGCCAAACTTTAGTCAAAAAGCAGTAGCCGCAACGGTTATTCTATTACTGGTTGCTTATACCTGTTTTGATAGGTTATACTGTAAACGTAAATCAAACAAAGCACTGAGTGTTGATGCACGGTTCAAAGCTTTATTGATTATAACCTTAAATTATCTCGTTTTGCTAGTGATAGCGTTGGTTTCACTCAATGTATTAAATGTTTGGGTTACTATAACTATAAGCTTGATTGCCTCATTATTACTTACCGTAAGATTTTATGAGTTATTTAAGACAGGTGAGGTAAGTAATGGCGTATTAGACCGATTGGAGATAGCAATTCTGGTGATAGTTTTTCTCACAAATTATGCAATTGATCCAATCAGAGATTTTTATGAGTTAACGCCTTTAAGTGGTGCAAGAGTAGTAGATATCATTCTTTTAGTAGTGTCATTTGTCATGCTGCTCACTTTTATAAAATTGATTGGTAAAATTAAGCATGTGACATACGGTATATGGTTGTATACCGTAGCGCTTATAATTATTGGTGCTTTTTCAGGGCTAATGTTTGAGCCTATTGCCACCCTTTCCATAATCTTGTTATACGCGTTTTGGTATAACATTAAACTGCTTCAAGCGCATCTCATTGATGGAGTTGAGAGAAGTACAGGCCTATTCACACCATTAATCATGATCGTAGGATTTTTCATGGAAAGCTTTAGTGGTAGAAACGTACTGATTGTCGTGGTTGCCTATCTGGTTTTGAATATTGTACTTAATATTTTAAAAAGCTTTAAGCTTCTTAAATCTCAGCAGGCCTAAGCTTCGACACACTCAGAGGTATTTTCACAGTAAATTCTGTATAAGAGTATTGCGTACTTGACACCTCGATAGATCCTTTTAATTTCTCAACAGCAGTTTTAACAATGTACAGACCTAATCCACTGCCTTTGGATTGATCTGAACCTCTGAAGAACATCTCAAATATTTTGGGGTAAAGTTCGGTGGCTATTCCGATACCATTGTCGCCTATTTGAAAACAAAATTGATCTTCTTCTTCATAGCAGCTTACCCTCACTTCGTGCAACTCAGTGTTGCGCTGTCTAAAGATGAGGGCATTTTCGATCAGGTTGGTAAGTACAATTTTCAGTAAATACTTATCAGTTTGAACAGATAGTTTCTCTTCAATCTCGAAGTTGTACTTAGTACCATTATCTAAAAACTTTACTAACTCTCTTATTTCGCTTAGCAAATATGGAATATCAATTTTCTCGGTTACTACTCGCTTATTCATGATCTCATAGGCGTGGCTGAGTTTAGAAAGTAGGCCCTGCATGTCTAATGCAGCCCGCTCAATAAGGTCATAGTATTTAAAATTCATGCCTTCTGGCGATTCTAGTTTTGCAAGAGAGGTCAGGCCATGAATTCTACTGATTGGACCTTTTAGATCGTGCGAAGCTCGGTATACAAAAGTATCAAGCTGATGGTTCGTAAGCTTCAGCTCTTCAAGAGTGGTTTTGATTTTCTTTGTTCGTTGTTCAACCTTTTTTTCAAGTAGTGAGTTAAGTTCTTTTAGCTTGTCGTTTATTGATAGTATTTCCTCTTGGGATTGCTGCAGCTCAGTGTTCTTCTCCTGAATCTCATCCTTTTGAAGGCTGATTTCTGTGTATTGATTTTTTAGTAATTCATTTTGAGATTCGATCTCTTTTTTCTGAGAGATCACTTCAAATGTTCTGTCAGCCACAATCAGTTTAAGTTTTCTTCTTTGTGCTCTTACACGATAAGTATAGGCTAAGCTGATAAACCATATCAACAATAATGCTGCAATACCAAAGCCAATATAAGCGGTTGTTGTCTGATGCCACGGGGAGAGGATGGTAAAATCATAAGTAGCAAGGTTGCCCTCATTCTCATATATATTTCTTGATTTTACTACAAATGAATATCTGCCAGGAGGTAGATTGGTGTAC
>NZ_SMMD01000629.1 GCF_009711475.1 Fulvivirga aurantia | reverse complement strand
ATCTTTACTGACCGACCAAACGTTACCGATGCGGTAAATACGTTAAGCGCAGGTACTTTTCAAATAGAGGCCGGCTATTTATATCAATCATTTAGTAGTTCAACTAACTTTACTACCTACCCTAACCTTTCATTTAAATACGGCATTGTAGACTGGTTTGAATTGCGCTTATTGACGAATTATCAGCGATTTGAACAGAATCTAGATGGAGCAAACTCTGAAGTATCAGGCTTTTCCCCGCTCACAATAAGCCCTAAAATTAAGCTGACTGAGCAAACTACATGGGTTCCTAAATTCTCTCTGGCAACCAGTTTCACATTCCCTGACATAGGTGAAGAGGCATTTCAAAATGATAAACTCAATTACGGTTTTAGACTTCTATTAGAAAATGAAAATGGCCTGCCATGGTCTGGCGGCTTTGGCTCAGACTGGGGTGACAGTGGTGAAACCACCTGGGCTTACTCATGGACAACAGGAGCATCATTATCAGAAAAAGTAGGGTTCTTTGTAGAAATCTACGGCTATTTTGCCAATGACATTGACTCACAACACAGCGTTGATGGTGGCTTTACTTATCTGGTAAATAATAACTTGCAAGCCGATATAATTGCCGGATTTCCATTGAACAAATTTGCTCCTGATTTCATATTTGGCTTTGGCTTAGCCTGGAAAACGCACTTTAAGAATTAGGCACCAGCTTATAAACAAATGTGACCTCCTCCTTATGAACTCTAGGGTTTAATATATGAAGGAGGCGGTCAAAATATGATGGCTGTATTTCTACTTCCTTCACCAAACGATACCCGTCAAAAATAGAAAGTAAGTTTTCTTTCCTTTCTTCCAGATTGGTACGTCTTTTAAATATGACGTAATTCGGGTTAGCTCCCGCGTCTAAGACTTCCTTGCTTAAGGAATCAACACTCTTCATATGAGGTTTTAGGTATACCAGTTTAAGCTTATTCTCATCTATTAACCTGGGCCAATTTTCATGAAACCCAAATCGTTTATCATTTAATTCATGGTAATTAATAGCCATTCCACCTAGGTAATATTCTGGCAATTGCTTAATGCCATTACTCGAGCTCTCTACGATGATTGACCTGACATCTGACTTTTGTGATAAATAAGTAAGCGGCTCTATTCTGTCTTTTTTCGAATAAGTTAAGGCTAAAGCCAAAGTAGCTACAATATTTAAGACCCAAAAGAATGACCAACTGACTTTTAACAGTGTTTTTTTGCCTGACCAGAATTGAGACTGTGCTATGGCTTTGTTCCAGCCTATTATACCTAAGATTATGAAAAACGGGAAAAATGGAATAATGAACCGCTCTTGCTTATTTGGGAATATAGAGTGAATCACAAAAAACAGAGTAGCTGCCAGCATTAGTTCTTTAGAGATTTTCCATCCGTTACCGTATCCCCAAAGTACAAACAAACTGACCACCGGCACAGTGAATCCTATTACTGTAAGAAAAAATCTGTAAAAGGGACCAGTACTGTAATTGTAGGCATTCTCAGTATTAAACATAAAGTAGCTGACAACTGATTGAAATGGATACTCCCAAAAAACCATATCGGCTATTCCTATAAACAAAAATGCAGCTACGACAAAACCCATTGTGATTATTAAGGCTTGGATAAATTGCTTTCTAAACAGCATGATAATTCCCAATCCTCCAATAAAAATAACAGTATGATACCTCAGGGCAAACGCCACACCAAATAAGAGGCCTGCCAAAAACCAATCTCTTAAACTTACTTCTCGATTCATAACCTTATAAAAAGCGATGAGAATGGGTGGTATACAAACCATTTCTACCAAATTCTTGACACCTAGAAACGGCATAAACCATAATAGCGCAAGCATAAGGCCTACTATAATAGAATCAGCAGGCTTTGAAGAAAGCATAGAAGTAATTTTGAAAGCGTAGTATACAATTAATGTACTGTACAGCGCATGAATGAGTCGTACAAAAACCATTTTGCTTTGAGGATCTGTAATACCTACTAACTCACACAGATATAGTAAAACAGCATTAACACCAGCATAAAACATGCTGTGATTGGGCGGTATGTCATCTGCTACCCAGTGAGAAATACCACTGATCCAGTCTTGGGCGACACGAATAACATCGAAATGATCATCGTGAAAGGCATATCCTTTAGAAAAAAAAGCAGCCAAAACTCTGACTGCCAGTGCAATAATGAGTATTACTTTTAAAGGATTGTCATTCCATGCTTTGCGCCACCAAGGAACTTGGATTTTGAGCAGATTCATATCAATAGTTAAAGACTAAATGCTGGTTAAAGCCGCAAAGTTATTAACCCTGATCTGCTTCGCGTAATTCTCTCCTTAAAATTTTACCAACGTTAGACTTAGGAAGCTCGTTGGTGAATACAATGTATTTAGGTGTTTTATAAGCCGTAAGATTTTCATTGCAATACTCATTAAGCTCATCTTCTGTCAGGCTTTCGTCACTCTTCACAACAAAAATTTTCACCGCTTCGGTAGATCTTTTATCCGGTACTCCAATGGCTGCTACTTCCAGTACTTTGGCATGGTTGGCCACTACATTTTCGATCTCATTAGGATATACATTAAAACCGGAAACGTTAATCATATCTTTCTTACGGTCAACGATGCTAAAGAAACCTTCTTCATCCATCTGTCCCATATCTCCGGTTCTAAACCAGCCACCTTCAAAAAAGACCTCTTTATTATCTCTGCCCCAATATCCATTCATAACTTGTGGGCCACGAGCACATATTTCACCTACTTCGCCTTCTTCAAGTTTTGTTCCTCGCTCATCAAAAACGGCCATCTCTGTAGATGGTGTTGGTAAACCAATAGTCCCCATTTTATGAGTGCCATCAAGAGGGTTGCAAGAAAGTACCGGAGATGTCTCACTTAAACCGTAGCCTTCAACCAACGGACTGGATGTTACTTCCTGCCACTTCTTGGCCACTGCATCTTGCACGGCCATCCCGCCTCCAATAGTACCTTTCAAATGACTAAAATCTACTTCTTTAAAAGCGGCCTGATTAAGTAAACCATTAAATAATGTGTTTACCCCAGTCATCAAGGTGAATTTATGCTTCTTCAACTCCTTCACAAAACCAGGCATATCTCTCGGATTTGTAATCAATACATTTTTCGCTCCTATTCTAAGCATGAATATACCGTTTACAGCTAGAGCAAAAATGTGATAAAGAGGTATGGCTGTTATCATTGTTTCTGGCACCCCCTCTTGTAGCAAAGGCTGAAACCAATTATTGATTTGCTGTGTATGAGCAATAATATTTTTATGTGATAACTGAGCTCCTTTAGATACACCTGTGGTTCCTCCTGTATACTGTAAAAATGCGAGGTCACCAGAAGCTATTTCTGGTCTTTCATAATTCAAATTGGCCCCTTCAGCCAATGCCTTTTTAAAAGTAACCGCCTCTGGTAGACTGTAAGAAGGCACCATTTTCTTTACGTACTTTACTACGAAATTGACAATAGAACCTTTTAGGCCTCCTAGTAAATCACCAAGGTTGGTAACTATTATATTTTTGATACCGACCTCTTCTTTTATCTTCTCGAGATTGCAGGCAAAATTTGAAACAATAACTACCGCTTTTACTTTGGCGTCTTTAAATTGATGGGCCATTTCCCTAGGTGTGTATAGTGGGTTAGTATTAACTACAATTAACCCGGCTCTCAATGCGCCAATTAGAGCAATAGGATACTGCAACAGGTTCGGCATTTGAATAGCTATAGTATCACCTTTTTTAAGACCAAACTTTGATTGCAGGTAAGCTGAAAAGTTGCGTGATTTTATATCGAGTTCTCTATAAGTCATAGTTTTACCCATATTTTCAAATGCCACATTACCAGCATTTTTATCGAAGGCATCCTCAAACATCTCGAGAAGGGATTGATACTCTAACTCTCCGATACTAGCAGGTATGCCTTTTGGATATCTCTTTACCCAAGAAAACTCATTCATAGAACTACGATTTTTTAGTTGATTAACAGCCTTCAAATATTGTGAAAAATCATGAAATCGTGGCATGAATCAATGAAAAATATGCAAAGCGACTTACATTAATGGTAAAAAATCGCTATCTTATACTACCACTTTAAAACCAACAGTCATGGATCCTTTTCAAAAACTACAATCGTGGGGTGATTCTCATCGAATAATCCTTTTAGACTTTCTACGAATTGTGGTTGGGGCCTTCATCACTTTTAAGGGAGTGATGTTTATTGCAAACATCGATTATTTGCGTTCTATGACAGCCAACATGGATCTCGTTTTCGCTTCAGCGGGATTGGCTCATTATGTGATCTTTGCACATATTTTGGGTGGTCCACTGCTAGCCTTTGGTTTGTATACACGTGTAATGGCAATCATTCAAATTCCTATCTTGATTGGCGCCATCTTTTTCGTGAATGCACAGCAGGGATTTCTTTCAGTTGGCAATCATATGGAGTTGGAGTTATCTATTGGTGTTTTGCTCGCGTTGATGGCATTTGTTGTCTTTGGCGCTGGCAGGTATTCTGTAGACCACCTCAGACGCAGAGATGAGGCGTTGCACCCTCACAAACCACACTTTTAAAGAAAGAAAGCTATCCCGAACATGGGATAGCTTTTTAATTAACCATAAACCTTAAAAAGATTCGATTTTTAGCTGTAGAGGGAGGATTCGAACCTCCACGGAGCAGTTAGATCTGTTGCTATTGGATGCATTAGATTTTATCCTTTATCTCCACCCCCGAGACCGGAGGGCATGTCTGCCAATTTCATCACCCTACATTTTTAATATTTATTTCGTTTTGTTGATACAAACATA
>NZ_SMMD01000422.1 GCF_009711475.1 Fulvivirga aurantia | reverse complement strand
GGGAGTTCTATTAGAGGTAATAAAGTAAGTACAATATATTACAGTGATGTAGTAAGTAAATTTTTGCGCGAAGGTGCCCAAACGCAAATTACCCTTTCTGCAGAACACCTATTCTACCATTTTAAAAACGGTAGAGCCGGTTTGCAGAACGTGAGTATTTCCGAAAAAGGAGGGAAGCTCGTTGGTATTATGGGTGCAAGTGGGTCTGGTAAATCAACATTGCTAAATGTAATAAATGGTACTGATAAGCCTTCCAGTGGTCGTGTAATCATCAACGGGATAGATATACATGCAGACCCGAAAGCCATCGAGGGAGTGATAGGATACATTCCTCAGGACGATCTTCTCATGGAAGAACTGAGTGTTTTCGAAAACCTATATTATGCAGCCAAACTCTGTTTTGATCAATATTCCAATAAGGAATTAACTGATCTAGTAGAGCAAGTTATGCTCAATCTTGGCATAAATGATATCAAAGACCTTAAAGTAGGTTCTCCATTAGAGAAAACTATAAGCGGTGGACAAAGAAAACGTGTAAATATAGGCCTTGAGCTATTGAGAGAGCCTAGCGTTTTGTTTGTAGATGAGCCCACCTCAGGTCTTTCTTCTCAGGATTCAGAGAATATTATGGATCTCTTAAAGGAGTTGTCCCTGAGAGGTAAAATGGTATTTGTGGTTATTCATCAGCCTTCTTCAGACATATTTAAAATGTTTGATAACCTGTTGATACTCGATACCGGTGGTTTGCAAATTTACTATGGCAACCCCATAGAAGCGGTTACATACTTTAAGGACATCATCAATGCCGCTAATCGAAATCAGAGCTCATGCCCTGAGTGTGGAAATATAAACCCTGAGCAGATATTTAGTATCATTGAAAATAAAATTGTAAATGAATACGGGAGGTTAACCAAAACAAGAAAGGTGTCTCCAGGCCAGTGGTACCAATATTTCAGAGAAAATATCAAGCTTCCAAAAATTCAGCACACCAAGCGTAAGATTGTTGTAGCACAGGATATACCAAACTGGTGGAAGCAATTTAAGGTGTACGCAACGCGTGATTTTAAGTCAAAGCTGACCAATACCCAATACTTAATAATTAATCTAACACAGGCGCCTCTACTAGCCTTGTTTATTGGTTTCCTTGTGAAGTACTATGCCACCATAGAGACTGATAATCCGGTTTATTCATTTTATGAAAATGACAACATACCGGTTTATTTTTTTATGAGTATAATCGTGGCCCTTTTTATGGGACTTACGGTAAGTGCAGAAGAGATATTCAGAGATAGAAAATTACTCAAACGGGAGCGTTTTCTCAACCTCAGCAAAAGCAGTTATTTAGTAGCAAAAGTAGGTGTGCTTTTCATTATCTCGGCACTTCAGACAGGCACATTTGTAGCTATCGGTAATTGGATGTTAGAAATTCATAACATGGATTTTAGCCTATGGCTAATTTTATTCAGTTGTGCTGCATTTGCCAATATCCTGGGCCTAAATGTATCGGCTTCGTTCAATTCGGCTGTTACCATTTACATTCTAATACCATTATTATTAATCCCTCAGTTATTATTGAGTGGCGTGGTCATTAATTTTGACAAGTTCAATCCTAAGGTAACCACTATGGATGGCGTACCGCTGATAGGGGAGGTAATGGCCTCAAGGTGGGCTTTTGAAGCTGCGGTAGTGACACAGTTTAAGGATAATCCGTATGAGTCTCAGTTTTATCAACTCGATAAAGCAGCTGCGCTAGCTGAATATAAGAAATTGTATTATGTGCCTCGTTTAGAAACTGAGCTTGCCTTTGTTTTTAACAACATGAGAAGGCGGTTATCATCTCAGGGTAATAAAATGAGAAACTCGTTATCACTGCTGTGTGCTGAAATAGGCAGTGAATTAGAAGTCATAGGAAAGGACAAATTTCCGCAATTAGATGATCTGGTATTAGAAAAATTTGATTCTACCACCTATGAAGTTACATCTAATTTCCTGGAGGTGCTTAAGCGCCTATATGTCAACAGATACAATGAAGCCTTTGAAGAAAAAGTAAGGATCACAAACGAGCTCACCAGTACTCCAATGGCCAAAGCACAGTTTGATTCACTTAAGTTAAGATATCAAAATGAGGCGATCGAAACAGCGGTAAAAAATGTAAATACTACTCACCGTGTTATAGAACTTGATGGACGATTGGTGCAGAAAATTTACCCGATTTATTTTGAAGACCACAACCCAAAACACGTCTTGGATTTCCGCACCAAGTTTTATTCCCCGACCAAGCATCTGGCCGGTATCTATATCGACACTACCTTGTTTAATATTATCGTTATCTGGGTGATGTCGTTTTTGCTTTTTGTTACCTTATATTTTGATGTGCTTAAAAAGTTTATCGCACTCTTCAGTAATAGATCCAGAAAAAGAATCGCAAAATAAAAGGTGCAGTTGTGCAATTTATCTCACAGATTCGTGGATTAACACAAGCATGTTTTCTATCTAATTAGCACTTATGGTATGATTTGCCTGATGGTACATTTTTGGTTGCTTTTAAAGCAAACAGAAAAGTGTTATGAATATATCTAATAAAATTATACCTAAGTTAAAC
>NZ_SMMD01000593.1 GCF_009711475.1 Fulvivirga aurantia | reverse complement strand
ACTCATGTCTATAGTTTTTATATAAAAAGGGCAAAAACTATACGGAAAGCCACTTTTGCCTATAACGTGCTTTAAAATTCATTTAAACCAATTAATCGGGTAATCACAAAGAAGAATGTAGAGAATGATCTACAAACATTAATCTTGAACATTTTGGTGTTTAAAGCCTTATAGCGGTATGAATATTCTGAAATTCTTCAAACCAAAGCCACAGAAAGTAGCTGATGTGAGCAACGAGCCAAAATCGGCAAGTGATATTTTTCAGGGGCAAATAGAAGCTGGTATGGCAGAACATAAGCGATGCAGCGAAGGTTTGTTCTTTTCGGCTTTATCGGCTGGTTTGGAGGTCGGTTTTACCTTACTCCTGGTTGGTGTAATGTATACTTTATTTAAAGGGCAGGTAAGTGAGTCTGCCTTACATGTTATACTAGCCTTTTCTTATCCAATAGGTTTCATATTTGTTGTTATTGGTCGTTCAGAATTATTCACAGAGCACACCACCCTGGCTGTTATCCCCGTTCTTGATGCAAATGCTTCATTTAAAAGTTTATTAAGAGTATGGGGAGTGATCTATGGTGGTAACTTACTGGGTGGTTATATAATAGGAGCTTTCATATCTTCTCTGGGGCCTGCCATGGAAATAATAAGTGTAGAAGCCATTCATGAAATTGCCCATAAGCTGGTAAAATATCAATGGTACATCATTCTCGGCAGTAGTATACTTGCAGGTTGGCTCATGGGGCTTTTATCATGGCTGGTGACATCTGCACAAGAGACCGTTAGCCGTATTCTAATAGTCTATATTATTACCACACTTATAGGTATGGGCGGCTTACATCACTCAATTGTAGGATCTATTGAGGTATTTGCTGATGTCTTACAAGGAGGCACAAGCTTTCTCACCTATACCTACTTCCAATGGTGGGCGACAATTGGCAACATAATAGGAGGAGCAATTTTCGTGTCTCTCATTAAATATGGCACCATTCGTTTTAGCCGCAAAGACAATTCTTAAACGATCTTTTTCTCTATATAGTCTGAGTTAAGAATACTTAAAGCACCCATGTAGCGAAGTTTAAAAGACACAAGATCACCTACTTTATAGTTTCTTCGTGTATTACCCAGGTCGATAACCAACATATCGCTACTTGCTCCGGTAATTTCAATTTTACTATCGTCTGGTATGAGAAACTCAGGTGAGATGTCTAATAATCCGATATCAATGATGGCTCTATATGATGTTTTACCATAATCGTCTTCATTAATCTCCAGCACATCTCCTGAAGGATTTTCGGCAAGTTCCCCAACAGGTACTTTTGGTTTTTCGTAAAGCTCAATGATTTCAGCATATAGCTTAAACACATTGTCTTTCATGCCTTTTACCGTTTTCATTGTAAATAGGTTGAGGCCAAAATAAAGGATCTCTCCTACTCTAAAGTGGTTTATACCTAATGGTCTCATATTTTTAAGTAAAAGAGGAATGGTGACAGATGTACCTCCTGAAACCCAAGGAATTTTACGATCAAACTTGGCTTCTATTACTTGCTCATATAAACTTAATTGTATGAGTTTATCCTGTGATGGCATTACACCGTGCAGGCAATTCAGGTTTGTGCCAAGACCAATCACTTCTAAATTTGGTAGCTCAAATACCTTGGCATAAAATTCTATCACGTTTTCACCAAGCACACCTTCTCTAAGGTCGCCCATTTCGATCATGATGATGATTTTATGCTTTTTATTTTGTTTTCCGGCTTCGTCAGATAGTAGCTTAATCGTTTCAAACGAAGTATTGAAGCTTACATCAGCATATTTAATGAGATTTTTAATGCTTCTTTTTGCCGGAGGCTTAATGTAAACTGTTTGCACCTCAGGATCAATCTGCTTAACGGCCTTTAAGTTGCTTATACGCGAATCATGAATTTCTTTAACTCCTAAGTTAATTACTTCTTTGAGGTAGGGTTTGTAGCCACATAGAAGTTTAGTTACCACTCCCCAGTCTATATCCCGATTCTCAAAAAGCTTTTCGAGGTAATTATAATTGTGTTTTAATCTGTCTCTGTATAACTCTAAAAATGCCATTATTATTTAATCTACTAAATATCTAGGAATATTCATTGGTAATCGTGTCAACAGCTCATAATTAAGCTGATTACTGAGCTCACCGAAAGAAGCGACTGATATTTCTAATCCATCTTCGCCTCCGATAAGCACTACATCATCCCCAACTGATACATCGGGCACATCTGTAATGTCCAGCATGAGCATGTTCATATTTACGGTGCCAACCACCCCTACTCTTCTACCACCCACAAGTGCCCGGCCCTGGTTGCTGAGTACCCGACTATAGCCATGGGCATAACCCACCGGAACTGCTGCTACTTTCATATTTTGTTGCGCCAAAAAACTCGTGCCATAGCCTATAAACTCACCGGTCTTTACATTTTTAACGCTCATCACCCTGCTACTCCAGGATACAACTCTTTTCAAAGGATCAACTTTGTCTTTATGGTTTTTTACTTTGGATAAGTAATCAATAAAAACCTCTTTGCTTGGCCAGAATCCGAATTGCAATATGCCTACCCGTACCATATCCATTCTAGCTTTTGGGTAAACCATAGCCGCTGCTGAACAAGCCGTGTGGCGCATTTTGGGCTCGATACCTTGCCCTAAAAGCCATTTATAAAGCTTGTTGAAAGTCTTCATTTGCTTCTGAACTCTCACATGATTGGCTACGCTTTCGGCTCCTGCAAAGTGTGTACATACACCTTCAACAGATATATGATCCCTATTATCTTGTAATAGCTTCACAAGTGGCACAAGTTCTTTAGAATTAAATCCGGTTCGGTTAAAACCCGTTTCAAACTCAATATGAATACGCGCTTTCTTCTTAATTCTCTTACTTATTTCTGCAGCCTGTTCTACTCGCTCTATCTCAAAGACAAAGAAATCCACATCGTTATCAATAACCCATTCCAGATCGCCTGGATTAATGTCACCCATAATCATAACCGGGCTATTTTTTGTGCTGGCCATTTTTACACGATTTGCTTCGTCAGCACTGAAGACTGAAAAATGATTAAACCCACATGACTCAGCCAAAGGAATGAACTCTTCTATACCGTGCCCGTATGCATTTCCTTTCACGACTGAAGAAATCTTCACCTCAGGTTGAATTGTATTTCTTAGAAAGTTATAATTCTTCTGTAATGCAGATTTACTGAGGTTAATTTGTGAGGTATGGTGCATTAATAAGCTATTTTTTTGATAAGTGACTTAAACATACCAATACCCGACTGCATGATATCGTCAGGGAAATCATAATCCGGATTGTGTAAAGCTGGTGTCTCCTCTCCTGAACCAAGACCGAACATTGCTCCTTTATACTTTTGAGTAAACTCTCCAAAATCTTCACTCCATCTAAAAGGTTGATCAAGCTCCTTTTGTTCTAAATTATTGTCGACAGCTGAATCTTTAATCAACTTGACGCACTCCGGGTCATTCAATGTTGAGCTAAAAACCTCTGTTTCTTCAAAATCACAAGCTAAACTGTATTTTGAACTCACATTTTCACAAAGATCTCTGGCTTTAGCGTCTAACGTTTTAAGATCATCATCTTTGTAAGCACGAAGGGTCGCCATTACAACAGCATCGCCAGGAGTTGTGCCAAATGCTCTCTCGCCTATTTTTGCATGCACTATTGTAACTAAACTGAAACCTTTAATGGTGTCAGGTATCACTTTTATTTGTTGGATTATTTCAGCCACTGCCTGAGCAGGACTATTTCCATTTTCAGGCTCTGCCGCATGAGATGTTTTGCCTTTTAAATTTATAATCACTCCCTTAGAAGCTGAGGCAAATACATTCTCCCTAATGATTATACTGTTTTTAGGATAGCCAGGCAGGTTGTGTAATGCAAAGAAGTAATCATGCTTAATCTGATCAAATTTCGGGTCATTTAGCATCTCTCTTGCCCCCTGACCGGTTTCCTCGGCCGGTTGAAAAAGTAAATTTACAACCCCCTTAGTTGGTCTTTCTTCAGCGAGAAATTCTGCTAACGCTGCCACCATCACCATGTGACCGTCATGCCCACAAAGGTGACCTTTTTGATCTACCTCAGACTTATAATGAAATGAATTTAGCTCCTGAATAGGTAAGGCGTCTAGCTCAGCTCTTATGGTAATAGCAGGGCCATTAGTGTTATCTCCAAACTGAGCCACAATACCTTGACCACCAATATCAGTAATAATCCGGTCAGGGTTATATTTATTAACGAACGCTACAATTGTCTTTGCTGTCTCTCTCTCCTCTCCTGAAATTTCCGGTTGTTTGTGGATCTTTCTTCTTAACTCTACCAGATGTTGCAAATCGTTGTTTGTTGTCATATAAATTCTAAAAGTTTA
>NZ_SMMD01000803.1 GCF_009711475.1 Fulvivirga aurantia | reverse complement strand
AAATGATTAAAAACACACAAATAACCCCTAAATTGCGCCTTGAAAGCAAAAACGGAATATAGTAGGGACGATTATTATGAAATTTGATAAATCAGATGTTTTAAAGGCCTTATCAACTGTAGATGATCCCGATCTTAAACAAGATCTCGTTTCATTGAACATGATTAAGGATGTTGAAGTATTTAGCGATGCAGTAAAATTTACAGTGGTATTGACCACACCGGCCTGCCCGCTAAAAGAGCTTATTAAAAAAGACTGTACTGAAGCTATACATGAGCATTTAGATAAAAATTTAGATGTCGAGATTCATATGACATCTAACGTAACTACGGCAAGAGAAAATACACCCGTATTACCTGATGTAAAAAACATCATTGCCATTGCCTCTGGTAAAGGCGGTGTAGGCAAATCTACAACCACAGCCAACCTTGCTGTGGCTCTAGCCAAAACAGGTGCTAAAGTTGGCGTTATAGACGCAGATATTTTTGGCCCCTCAATGCCGACCATGTTTAACTGTGAAGGCGAGCAACCAGGTGTGAAAAATGTGAATGGTAAAAATATCATTCAACCACTGGAGCAATATGGCGTCAAGCTGATTTCTATTGGTTTTCTTGCTCCTGCTGATAATGCAGTAGTTTGGAGAGGACCTATGGCAAGCTCTGCCCTCAAGCAATTTATGACCGATACGGACTGGGGGGAACTCGATTATATGTTAATTGATTTACCACCAGGCACGAGTGATATTCACCTTACGTTGGTACAAACTGTGCCTGTAACAGGAGCTGTAATCGTTACAACCCCTCAAAAAGTAGCGCTGGCCGATGCCCGTAAGGGACTTAATATGTTTAGGCAACCGCAAATAAATGTACCTGTTTTGGGTATCGTAGAAAACATGTCTTACTTTACACCAGAGGAACTTCCTGACAACAAATATTATATATTTGGACAAGGCGGAGGGCTGAACTTATCAGAAAAGTATGACGTTCCTTTACTCGGAGAAATACCGATTGTGCAAAGCATAAGAGAAAGTGGTGACAACGGCTTTCCGGCAGTAATGAAAGAAGGAATTACAGCTGATGCTTTCACTGATTTGGCAGAAACATTGGCCCGACAGGTGGCGATAAGAAATGCCAGCAAAGAAAAAACTAAACCTGTAGAGATTAAAACAGTATAATGGAAACTACAAAAAACGTATCTACAGAACTTACGGAACGCATAGACAGGGCTTTAGATAACATAAGACCTTATTTAGAGACAGACGGTGGTAACGTAAAAATTATAGAGATTACCGATGACATGGTGGTAAAATTGGAGTTATTGGGTGCTTGTGGAAGTTGCCCGATGTCGACCATGACTTTGAAAGCAGGAGTTGAAGAAGCCATTAAAAAAGTGGTGCCTGAGGTTACAGCGGTTGAAGCCATAAATATTACACAACCAGACGACCCAAATGCCAAGTTACCTGACAACATGTTATAGTATAAAATACTAAGCTGGAAAAAGACAATAAATATTGCCTATACAAAAGCCTGCTCAAAGCAGGCTTTTTGTGCTTAATGCTGGTTGCCTTTATAAATAAAACCCCGGCACAAGAAAAATGCGGTATAGTTTCTTATCAGAAACAGCTTAAAGCCAAATACTTACAACTCGAAGGACAATCTGAATTTGAAGGCTGGTTAAAGCAAAAAATTGATGAGCGTAACCAAACGCCTTCGTTTGCCCGGCAAGAGGCCGAAATTATCACTATACCCGTTGTTGTTCACCTCATTCACGATGGGGAACCAATTGGAGATGGCAAGAACCTTTCTCTGGCACAGGTAGAATCACAAATTACAGTGCTTAATGAAGACTTTAGGAGAACTAATAAAGATGCCTCTAACACACCAACAGCCTTTCTTCCCGTAGCTGCGGATATTGAAATTCAATTTGAGTTAGCAAAAAGAGATCCTGAAGGGCTATCAACAGATGGGATTGTAAGAGTACAAGGTGGAAAATCAGTCTATCAAATCAATGATCAATATGAACTCAAAAGGCAAAGCTATTGGCCGGCAGAGGATTATTTAAACATCTGGGTTGCTGATATTGGTAATGGATTTCTGGGCTTTGCTCAGTTTCCTGTATCTACACTGCAGGGCCTCGATGATGCCAGCAACTATGCCCTTACAGATGGCGTGGTTGTAGATTATCGAGCTTTTGGATCTGTAGATTACGTGCCCGATGCAGATTTATCTTCAAAATACAACCTGGGGCGTACTACCACCCATGAAGTTGGGCACTTTCTAGGCTTAAGACATATCTGGGGTGATAGCGGTGAGTGTACCATAGATGATTTTTGTGATGATACTCCTGCAGCCAATGGTAGCAACAATGGTTTGGGCACTTGTACTTTCCCTGGCCCTACCTCCTGTGGCAATGATGAAATGTTTCAGAATTACATGGACTACACCGATGATGTCTGTATGAATCTCTTCACGGAAGATCAGAAAAGCAGAATGCGGGTAGTCATCGATAACAGCCCAAGAAGAGCAAGCCTTAAAACTTCCAAAGGAAATGTAGCTCCCGTCATGGTTGCCAATGACCTGGGCATAAGAAAGATTTTATCTCCTCAAGCTTCTGCCTGTGAGCTAAGTATAACTCCGGTACTGGAAGTGAGAAATTATGGTACTAATACAATTACATCATCTTCGATAACTGTAAAAGTAAATGGCGTGGTTGAAGAAACATTTCCTTCCAGCCACTCACTGACATATCTCGAGATAGATACTGTTACATTTACTCCAATAGAGTTGCCATCTACTGGGAATTATACCATTGAGTTTGAAATAGCCACAACCAACGGGGTGAGTGATGGCAATGCTGATAACGACCAATCCTCGGTGAATATCAACATACCTGAGACTGTTGAGTTGCCTGTGATTGTCGACTTTGAGGAGCAGCCGATTCTATGGACCACTCAAAACCTCGATGAACTTGATACCTGGGGCATTGTAACGGCACCATTTAATAATGCTTCCAATCAAGCTTATCGCATGGAATTTTACGAATATGAACTAGAAGGAGAAATTGATATTTTCACCTCTCCGGTTATAGACATGAGTAACATAAACTCAGCGGCCTTAATGTTTGATGTGTCTTACGCTAGATTTTCAGCTATTAACGATGGCTTAATTGTAACAGTTACCGAGATGTGTAACGATGCACTAACCCAAGCTGATACTGTTTTTGCAAAATTTGGAAATGACCTAAGCACGATATCAACTACCAGCTATTTCGTGCCATCCGGCCCTGAAGATTGGCGTAATGAGTTTGTAGATTTAAGTGCATACGCAGGTAGTGAAAAAGTACGCGTATCGTTTATAGCCTTTAACAGCTTTGGCAATAACCTCTACCTTGATAATATTGGGATTGTAAGCAATGACAATGAAGATATTACACTCGAAGAAGTTATCTCACCATCACGAGTTACCTGCCAAAACAGTCCTCCACTTCAAGTGAGCATTAAAAATGTTGGCGGTATTGCCATAGGCTATTTTGAGCTTCAATACATTATAGATGGTGGATCAAATAATACGGTTGTCTGGCAAAGCGTAGATTCTCTTACAAGTCAGGAGTCTGTAACACTTACTGTAGACCTGCCAGTGTTAGCTGAGGGTAGTCATACCATAGAATTATTTGCATTAAACCCTAACATGGAAGAAGAACCAAATACTGATGACAATTTCATTAATTATATTTTTGAAATTGATAACAGCAGTGAAGATCTGCCTGTAAAAGAGAACTTTGAGAGTCTCGACACTAGTCTTTGGACAATCATCAATCCCGATCAAGATATAACCTGGCAAATACAACCAACCACCAAAGGTCAGTCACTTGTGCTTAATGCTAGTAATTATGAGGTCTTTGGTCAAAAAGACTGGTTTGTATCCCCTATTCTTGATTTTAGCAACACCAATGTAGCTAGTCTTGGCTTTGATTTGGCCTATTCACTTCTTGAGGGTAATGCTGAAGAACTTGAAATTTATGTTTCCACAAACTGCGGTGAAACCTATCAAAACTTACCTATTTATTCTAAAACTGGTGATCAACTCAATACCACTTTTGAAAGCTTTGAAAATTTTAATCCCACTGCTGATAGTCTGTGGCGCACCGAAAACATTGACCTCAGTGAGTTTATCGGTGAAGAAAACGTAAGGATTGCTTTTGTCAGCACCTCAAACAATGGGAATAATATTTACCTGGATAATATTCAGGTATTCACTACTGAGACTGACAATCTAATTCAGAATGCACTTTACCCCAACCCAAGTTTAGACGGAGTCATAAAACTAGGCTTTACGCTAAACCAAAAAGAAGACGTGAGAATATTGGTTTATAACAGAACAGGGGCTTTGGTACTAGAGGAAGTAAAACCAAATACCCTTAATCAAACTTACCGATTAGACCTCTTTGGCGAGCCCGCTGGTTTGTATATTGTAAAGGTAGTGGGAGAAACTTTTTCATTCACAAAAAGTTTGATTCTCACTAATAGAAATTAGGCACAAGTCTCTCTATTTATTCCCTATATTTGGCCCGTCTGAGTTAATTGACCACATATGAGTAAAAAAACATCAGTAGCAATTCTATTTGGTGGCAAATCGGTAGAGCACGCTATTTCTATAAACTCTGCAAAAAACATTGCAGAATATATCGACAAAGGGCTTTTTGAGCCTTTACTTATAGGCATTTCGCCTCAGGGCCAATGGTTTTTAATGGATGAAGTAAATGGTGATTTTAACAAAGGTAAAGCCTTAAATTACAGTCTTTCTCCTCAACAAATCGGCTTCATTTCAGAAGATAGACAATTGATATCTCCCGACATTGTATTTCCGGTGCTGCATGGTACAGATGGAGAGGACGGCACCATTCAAGGCATGCTCAAAGCAATGAATATTCCGTTCGTTGGCACTGGTGTTTTGGGGTCTGCTGTGTCTATGAACAAGCTTTACAGCAAAAAACTCATGAATGCTGCTGGCATACCTACCAGTAAGTTTTGTCACTTTTCCGTAGAGGATAAGGATACTTTGAGTTATGAAAAGCTAAAAGCTGAGCTGGGCCTACCTTTTATGACCAAAGCTGCTAATCTGGGTTCTTCCGTAGGTATTTACAAGGTTGAAAGCGAAGAGGAGTTTAAAAAAGCTGTTGATGGCGTTTTTAAATACGACAATACAATGCTGTGCGAGTCATTTGTAAAGGGTAGAGAGCTTGAGTGTTCTGTTATGGGCAATCAGCAACCTGTAGCTTCGGTACCGGGAGAAATCGTGGTAAGCAGCGATTATGCTTTTTATACGTATGAAGCTAAGTACTTAGATCCTGATGCAGCCAAACTTCAAATACCAGCCAAAGTTTCTGATGAGATTTCTGAGGAAATAAGAAAGCTTTCTATTGAAAGTTACAGAGTACTGGGGTGTGAAGATTTTGCGCGTGTAGATCTTTTTCTAAAAGAAGATGGTAGTATTTTGATTAATGAAATAAATACAATTCCCGGTTTCACAAACTCAAGTATGTTTCCGATGATGTGGCAGCATGATGGCATTTCTTTTGCAGACCTGATCACCAAAATCATCAATATGGCGGAAGCACGCTTTGATCGCAGCAAAAAACTCGTAAAAACTTACAAGCCAGACTAAATGGCTAACTTTTATTATAAGAAATGCCTAAGTTTGAACGTTAAGTAAATTCAAATGAAAATAGCTTCTAATACCTTAAAAGGATTTCTCATCCACTTTCTCATCATAATCACCCTTGTTGTGGGTGGTGTGTTGTTGTTTTTTAACGTTTACCTACCCAACTATACAAACCATGGAGAAAGTATAACCGTGCCCGACCTGGAGGGCATCCATATGGATGAAATAGAGGATTTTCTCGTAAAAAGAAACTTACGGTATGAAGTAAATGACTCTACTTATACCGAAAAATACGACCCACTGACTATTGTAAAACAATACCCTAAAGCTGGTGCCAGGGTGAAAGAAAATAGGAAGATATTTATCTCAGTAAACAGAGTAAAGCCACCTACAGTGCCTGTACCAAGTCTTGTAGATCGTTCTTTACGAAATGCCGAGGCGGTTTTAAAGAGTAACGAATTAAAACGAGGCACTATAAAATATAAGCCGAGTCCTTTTTTAAACCTTGTTTTAGAAATGTACATCGATGGTGAACTAGTTGAGGCAGGTAAAAAAATTGCTAAAGGATCTACTATCGATTTAGTGGTAGGTGACGGCTACGCCAGATCCACTTTTGACGCACCGCAACTTGTTGGTTACGATTTGGAAGATGCCCGATTTATAATCTTAGGTTCTAACCTGGAAGTTGGTCTGGTGACCGTAGAAGGTGACACGGCTGGTAGAAAAAGTATTGTATTTAAGCAGCAACCTGAGTCTGGAGATCGTGTGCGTATCGGGGACATTATAAATGTATGGATTGCTCCGGAATCTGACACCTTGCGCCTGGGTGGTGACGATGATGACGCGCAGGCGTTGCTAAATGACTAATTATTATATGAGTTTTTTTCGTTTTGGTATATTTTCAATGTTTTTGCTGGGGAGCATATGCGCTTCAGGTCAGCTAAAAATATATCCCATTAAGCAAGAAGTCTCTAAAAAGAATAAATCAATAAACGCAAAAACAGAATCAACCACCATCTTTCTTCCTATATGGGATGATTTCTCACAATCACAAGGGCAACCCGATTCTACCATATGGTTTGAGAGTGAGAATGTTTTTGTAAACGGAGGTTTAGGTTTGCAGCCCCCTAGTTTAAATGTGGCTTCTTTCGATGGCCTACAGGCCGATGGTACACCCTACCTTGGTAGTGCCTCGAGTACCGGCCTTACAGATGTGCTGACCTCCTGCCCTATTGACCTCACGGTTCACTCACCTGCTGACAGTATCTATTTAAGCTTTTTCTATCAGTTTTCTGGTCTGGGTGAAGTCCCCGATGCTGCTGATTCGATCCGACTTCAATTTTACAACTCAACAGACTCAGTTTGGAACACAATTTGGCCAAATACCGATCAGCCTCTGGTAAGAGACGGGGAATTTAAGCAAGTGCTTTTACCTGTTGCAGACCCTAAGTACTTTACTGATGCTTTTCAATTTAGGTTTCAAGCTTTTGGTAGGCAGTCAGGCCCATTTGATGTGTGGAATGTTGATTATATTTATATAAATGAGGACCGTAATTTTAACAGTACAGCATACCCCGATCGCTCTATTGTAAGTAAATTAACTTCTCCTTTTTTAAATAATTATACGAGTATTCCCGTAGCTCATTTCAATGATACTTTACAAAATACAAGTATCGTCATATCCAACCTTGATATAGACGAACGTTCTGGTCAAGATGTAAATTTCGATGTGACAACACAGGTTACTCACTTCAATGACAGCGTAGTTTCAGATCAATTTATTTTTAATGAAAGCAGTGAAATATTAAGAATAGATCTAGGTGCTTATGAAACTAGAGCGTTACCAACATCTGCACCTCGAAGTGCTTTGAATGTAGACGCAGATTCAACAAAAATAGAAGTGTTTATAACATTAAATAGCGGTGATGAAGATGACACTGATGGTGATGAATTTAAGAATTTCCCTTTGACCAACTTTAACAGAAACGACACTACTACTGCCACTTTCAATCTCAAAGATTATTATGCATATGATGATGGGGAGGCCGAAGCTGCTATTGGGCTCATCACCAGCGGACGAAGATTGGCCTACCAGTACGAAAAGCTTGGCGATACATTAAATTACCTGATAGCCTTTGACATTTACTTTCCGTACGTCAACTCTTCTCCTAATGGTAAAAGCATCGACCTGATGGTATGGAGCGACATTGATACTGCCCAGAATAGTGACGAAGTAATGCTGAGAGAACCTATTTCGATAAGTGTAAAACCAGGCCTCAATCAGTTCACACGATTTGAATTGCAAAATCCGGCATTTATTGAGGATTCGATATTTTACATCGGTTTCAGACAAAACACAACTGAGGTCGTTGCTGTAGGCCTTGATAAGAACTCAGATACGCGTGACAGAGTGTTTTTTAATGTATCGGGCAAATGGGAAGTCAACAAAAACATTTCTGGAAATATGATGATGCGCCCTGTTTTTGGTCCCGAACCAGAAACAATTACTGACATACCGGAAGTTAACGAGAAAGTCATCAGGATTTACCCTAACCCGACAAAGGGTACTCTTAGAATAGCCAATTATACCGGGCCTTTCGAAATATTAAGCATGGACGGCAGGCTTATGATTCGTGAGGAATTAAATGAAGGAAATACCGTAGATATAAGCAACCTACCAACTGGGCTATATCTGGTTAAACTGATAAGAGAAGATAAAGTGATTACGCGAAAAATCATTAAACAATGAAGATGATAACAGCATCGGAACTTAAAAACAGAACGGATCAGGAGGAGCTTATTATCATTGATGTTAGGGAAACCTGGGAATACGAGGAGCGGAATATTGGAGCTAGAAACATCCCTCTGGCAAGCTTACCTGATCAGTTAGAAGAGCTGGCGCCTCATAAAGAAGAAGAGGTTATTGTACACTGTCAGTCCGGAAAAAGAAGCCAACAAGCTCAAAAATACTTATCAAAGCAAGGTTTCACCAACGTAAAAAGCTTAAAAGGCGGCATTGAAGCTTACACCAATTGACAATGAACAATTAACAATGAGCAATTAGCAATCTGTCTTTTTGAGGCTTTCGAAGTCTGTAATCCTTATTTAGCACATCACTCAGAGGACGACCTTAGGAGTCCGAA
>NZ_SMMD01000854.1 GCF_009711475.1 Fulvivirga aurantia | reverse complement strand
AAACTATTACGGACACAATGTAATATATGTTTTACTTAATGTAAAGTATTTTTTACATATATCTCACTTTACTCATTCATCTCTGGACTTCTCTAGCCTTTAGAGCTTCAGTAATTGACTTCTCACAAATGCCTACATTTTGATTATTTCAAGTTTATTTTGTTTACTTTTATGAAAACCAGCACACTTACCTATTCCATGTCGACTTATAAAGTATTAATTGTTGAAGACGAGCTTATTATAGCTGAAGACCTTAAAAGTATTTTACTGGAGTTAGGACATGAGGTTTGTGGACTTGCTATAAGTGCACGCGAGGCACTTGTTTTACTGGAGACTCATTCACCAGATCTTGTACTCCTCGATATCCAGATCAAAGGAGGCATGGATGGTATAGATCTCGCGAGTGAAATACGAGCGCAGTATAAGACCCCATTCGTTTACCTCACATCTCATGCAGATCCTACCACGCTGCAGCGAGCCAAGGAAACCAACCCTTATGGCTACCTGGTGAAACCCTATCAGGAGAAAGATATAAATGCTACGATTGAGATCGCCATCAATAACTTTATGAAAGAAAACGAGGCAAAAACTCAAAGTTCGATAGACAGCGGGCTGGTTGTAAACGATAGTCTATTTGTAAGAAATGGCGGTATGTTGGTAAAATTAAAGTTCAACGACATAGCTTATATCGAAGCTGATGGTAACTACTCCAACATATTTGCATCTGATAAAAAGTACGTAGTGCGGTATATCTTAAAAGACCTGGAATCAAAACTTACAGATTATCAGTTTGCCCGTGTGCATAAGTCATTTCTCATAAATTTAAACGCTATTGAGGCTATAGATTCTACAGAGGTGCATGTTGGCAACAAAAAAATACCCATCAGCAGAAACCAGCATACATGGCTTTTAAGTCATGTAAAGACACTTTAGCGGCCTAGCAGACACTCATATTTCTATTGATTTACATAATATAACGCTTCATTTACAAATACATACCGTTGCTACCTAAGCAGACGTTGTGAGCTTCCTTATTGATGATATTGACCTATCGTTAATTTAAACATCTATCAATATGAAAGCCCTAATAACAGTTTTACTCGTAGTATTATTTTCTTCCGCAGGACTAGCTCAAGATCAGCTGGCACACAACACTACCATCAAAAAATCACCAAATAGTGTTTTAAGAACATCTCCACCACTCTACCCAGGAGGTACTGAAGCCATTAGTAACTATATGATCAACAATTTGAAATATCCTGAAATTGAAAAACTATTTGCCATCGAAGGTACAGTAATGGTCGATTTTGATATCATGGCTGACGGAAAAATCGAAAATATAACCATAAGCAAATCAGTGAGTCATGGTCTTGATAAAGAGGCTAAAAGACTGATTTCAAATATGGAGTATTGGATTCCGGCTCTTCAAAATGGTCAGGCAAAAGCAGTAAAATACAGATTGCCCATCACATTTAAACTGCATCACTAGGTCAACTTAAATGGCTAAGCATAAAATCCATTGCTAGCCATTTATTTTTCTCACCATAGACTTACGAATAATATCATTATCTTGTAGAAAACCTCTTCCCTATCTATTAATTCCTGAAAATGTATAAGATCTACTTATCAGCTTTACTCATATTTATATCTGCCTCCCTTTTAGGTCAAAATTATAGCTGGGTCGCTGACTCACTTGAGATTTATGACAATAAAATAGCGGTCGCCACTGAGAATAAGAACTTTAAGGCTCTTATCGAATACTACAAAATACTATGTGAAGAAGGTCAGAAAACATTAGATAAGTCGATATATGAGCGCTTTAGGTCAGCCATTAAAAATGAGGCCTACAAAGAGCATTATGTGCTTTACGCCATAATCAATGACCGGATGGGAATACTCGAATTTTATAAGGAAAACCATCTGGCGGCCAGTAAATGTTTTAGCGTAGCTTCCGACTACTACAAAAAAGCGGGGCATAGGAAAGATGCCGCAGGCATGGCCATGAACTTAGGCGTAATCCTGGAAAGGATGAGCGAATATCAAAAGTCTGTTGATGCTTACAAAAAAGCCATGTCGATTTTTATAGATTCCAGAGATACCTCTTCTGTAGCGATGTGTTTAGAAAATATTGCATTAGCATATAGTAAAAGCGGTAATTTCAATGAAGCCATTCAATTTTTTGACAGAACAGATTCCGTGCTTTCTACCAATACAGCTGCTGAGAGCCCACGTTGGATAGGTTTTTATTATAATCAAAGCTCCACCTATGAGATTATGGGTGACCATGAAAAGGCATTACAGCTGGCACTCAAAGGCCTGGTAATGAGTGAGAGTCGCAATGATATCAGGCAGGTAAATGATGGGTATAATGCCTTGCTGAGAATATATAGCAAGACAGGTGATGATATCAACTGGCTAAAATATATGAGATTGGCCACTAATTTTTACAAAAAAACAGACAACTGGTACCGTTTAGGTGCTCTTCATAACCAGGCAGGCAACTTCTATCTATCAAAAAATAAAATAGACTCAGCCTCAGCATACGTCTCGAAGTCTCTACCTATGCTCTTACAGATCAAGGACAGTATTGGTGTTTCCAAAGCGTACCTTTTAAAAGGCGATATTAATACTGCTCAGGAAAAATATGGTAGTGCCCTCGAAGATTATCAATCAGCTTTAAAATTTCATGAAGAAGGTGCGCAAATTACAGAATCGCAGATCTACCATAACTTAGGCAGTACTTATATGCAATTAGGTGATTACGCTCTTTCTGACACTTACCTGATGCGTTCACTGGCAATAAGAAAGTCTATGGGTAGCCCTGATCTACTTAAAGAATCCTACCTCACGCTTTCGGTGAATATGAAGCAACAGAATAGGTATAAAGAGGCTTACGAGTATTTCACACTTTTTAATCAATTTCAGGACAGCATATTTAACAGCACAAAATCTAAACAGATAGCTGAATTACAAACGCAATATGAAACAGAAAAAAAGGACCAGGCAATAGCAGCACTTGAGCAAGAAAGTAAAATTGCGACCTTGCTGGCCGATCAAAAATCTACTCAAATCAAATACAGTGCTGGTTTGGTGGTGCTTTTGGTGATATTGGCCTTTGTCTTCTATCGTAGGGCTCAGCATAAGCAAAAAACCAATAAACTTCTTTTTGCCAAGAACACAGAAATTGCACAGCAGAACATTGAAAAAGAAACACTGCTAAAAGAAATCCACCATCGGGTAAAAAACAACCTTCAGGTAATTTCTAGTTTATTAAGTATGCAAACTCGGGGTTCTAAAGACGTAAAAGTGATCGATGCTGTAAGAGAAAGCCAAAGTCGCGTGAAAACAATGGCTTTGATACATGAAAAGCTGTACATCAACGACAGCCTGTCACGGATAAATATGACTGAATACATGAGGCAGCTTAGTGAATTTTTGGTTCAAACTTACCATTCTGACAAGGACATAGACCTGGTGATCGAAACCGAAGATATTTTGCTTGATATAGACACAGCCATACCTCTGGGTTTGATTACCAATGAACTTTTGTCAAATGCGCTTAAATATGCCTTCCAGGACATGAAAGAGGGTACAATTAAACTGAGCTTAAGAAAAGAAGAGCCGGGTAAGTACAGATTAGTGGTAAGCGATACCGGAAAGGGACTCGTAGATGATTATGATATTGCGAACTCAAAATCACTTGGACTTAAACTTGTAAATACACTCACCAGACAACTTCAGGGCCACTTAAACATTATTTCACAGCCTGGTGCTACTTTTTCAATTTCCTTTAAAGAAAGTGCCATGGTTGCATAAAACAAAAGCACCGGATTGCCTGATCAATCACGGTGCTTTTGCTATGATTTAAATGATTATTCGGTTTTCAGTCCTTCCACCGGGTTGGTTTTTGATAGCCTACCGATCTGGGTGAAGACCGTAGTGAGTAGTACCGCAATCAGTAGAAAAACAGCCGTAGCTACCCCAGAGTAGTTTATTGGCATGTGATAGGCATACGCAAAATCAAGCACAAACGAGATAAGAAAAAAGCTGGCAGGTGCACCGATCGCCAATGCAATTACAAAAAGCCAGGTATATTGACGAGTAATGACCGATAAAATTTGATCCAGCCTCGCTCCTAAAACTTTTCTAATACTTAATTCTTTAGTGCGCCCAGACACATTAAGCGTAACCAAGCCATACAAACCAAGAGCTGCGAGCATCACAGCAATTATTGCAATTACCTGCCAAAACTGGGTATGCCCATTTATTTCGGCATAATACAATCCCCAGACATCTTCCTGATGCCCACCCTGAAACGGTATTTCCGGAAAAAGCGAAGACCAGTTTTGTCTTAATTTAGCATACACCTCAGATTGCTCTCCATCCTCAACCTGCATGGCCAGGTATTGATAATTTTCTGGCTCAGCCACTCTGAAAAATATGGGCTCAATAGGATAAAAAAAGTTGTTGCTATGGAAATCCTTGACAATACCAATAATTTCGAATTTGCTACTATCATAGCCCAGTTCCATACCCAATGGCTTATCTAGTTTAAGGTTTTTTACAAGTGTTTCATTTACTATTATGGCCTGCCTGTCACTACCCGGGTGGTTGTTAAAATCCCTTCCTTCTATAACTTTCAGCCCCATTATATTGAAATAATTTGCTTCTACAGCTAGCTCTTTCACATCGTATTTGTTGTTGGGAGGTAATGTAACTACGGCATGAAGCGCACTTGTACCCACGTGATTGGCAGCTCCAGATATGGCCCGTACAGCTGACTCCTGCTGCATCAATGCCTTCAGTTGATCAAACTCTTTCTCACCAGAAACAGCTGTATAAAGCACATCCTTTTGGTTGTAACCCCAACCCCGTTTGGCAGTGTATCGCGTGTTTTGCGTAAATACTACTGCACTCGTGATTAGAATACAGGCCAATATTAACTGAAAGCCTAAGAATATCTTGGTAAGTGGGTTCTTCTTGCCAAACTCAACTGACCCCTTAAATATCTTGGATACATGGAACTTGGAAATATATAATGAGGGGTACAAGCCTGAAGCCACACCCGTAAGCAAAAGTATCAGTGGAAGGTAAATAAGAAGCAAAGGATCATAGATGGTAAATTCCATGCTAAAATCATTGATTGCTTCAAACCATGGAATGATGACAGCAGTGCCTAATATAAAACCAAAAACCAGTGCAATAGTCGTAACCAAAATGTTTTCTGTCAAAAATTGAGTGATAACTTTCTGACGTGTAGCACCAATGGACTTGCGCACTCCGATTTCTTTCAACCTTTTAGTTGCCGAGACAATAGCTATGTTGATGTAATTTAAACAGGCCAGAGCCAACATAAATAAACCTATAATACCTAAAAAAATCACTGACGCAGCATTATCTCCTCTTCCATAAGAAATATCACTTTGAATATTTGGTGAGCGCTCGTATAAAGTGGCTAATGGCTCAAATGCAAAGTCATGAATTTCCCATGTATTTTGGGCTTCATTCTGCAACACCTTGTATTTATCCATGCTGGCTTCGATTTCTGCAATGGCATGAGGCTCATCTAATTGTATAAAGGTGGCCTTAAGCAACTCACCCCAATCATGCTCGTCATAATCTTTATGCCCCACAGCCAGGTTGTCAAAATTGAGTAGGAAACTAAAACGTATATCACTTGCCTTCGGGAATTCTTCAGCGACACCGGCTACCTTAAACAGTTTACTATTTTCTAACCCAAATATTATCTGCAAGTCCTTACCTATGGGATTTTCTGATCCGAAGTATTTTTCGGCCATTTGAGCGCTCAACACCACACTATTCATATCGCCTAGTGCATCTTGTACGCCCCACTTTAAGGGAAAAGTGAACATTTCTAAAAAGGACGGGTCTACATATCGAACTTGCTCATGAAAAACATTGTCCTTATGCTTGACAATTGCATTTTGATCTTCGACACGACATGTGTTTCTGACCTGAGGAAAGTCTTCTTTGAGCATCGTTGCTAATGGCCGCGGTGTTAGACCATTTTGCTGCATGGTGCCATCGCGCTCTACAAATATGGTGGTAAGAAATACACTCTCCTTATTTACGTGATGCTGATCTATGCTATAGACATATTTTGTAAAACCGTACACCAACATACAGATGCCGATGGCTAGTGAGAGACCAAATACATTGATAAATGCATTTAAGGGATTTTTCATTAAACTTCGGGAAGAAGTTTTGTAGTAATTTTTAAGCATAACTATTGTTGTATTTTGAGTTGTTGATTTTTTCCAGGCATACGACTGGCAGCAGCGTAGCACATCCAGATAGTAATAAAATGAGGCTTTTGAGTGACCAAACTCATCTAGCCTATCGTAAAACATCTCTTCCAGATCGCCATGAAGCTCTTCAAACCGATCGCTTCTGCAGTACCATTTAAAAAAGAGGTATGGCAATCGAGGTATGCTTGTTTTCTTTGTCATCCTATCTGCCATTTAAATGCCACCTCAGGGATCTGATTTCGTAGGTTGGTTCGCAATTCCATAGACTCATCAAGCGCCTTTTTGCCATAAGGGGTAATAGAAAAAAGCCGTTTCCTCTTACCCCCACGTTTAGCTTCAGCCTCACCTAGCTCGGATTTAAGCATCCCTTTCTCTTCTAATCTGTATAATGATTTGTGCACAGCACTTACATTGACAGACCGACCTGATTGCTCTTTAATTTCCTTAGTGATGGCTACTGCGTAGGCATTTTCGTATAACACCCCTACTGTAAGCAGTACTAACTCTTCAAACTCACCTAAATATGATCGACTCATGATTATATTATTTCATTTTGTCAGTAATATACGGAGAAGGTTTTATAAAGTTTACTTTTGTCAGTAAAATAAATTTAGAGATCGACAATCTTCTAAAAACAAAAGCTACCTTAAAGTCGAACCATTGTTGGTACAACTTCAAAGGCAGCTTTCTCTTTGGCCCTATGCTATTAAGTCAACTAATCCCTTATCAAAAGCATCTTAACGCTACTTTCATTATCTGTGATTAGCACTACCTTATACAAGCCATTTGGTAAATTATGCCCTTCTTTGTTAAAGGTATGCGACCAGGAGTCATTGGCTTTTTCAGAAAAACTATACATCTCTTTTCCCATAGTGTCATAGATCTTCACATTTACTAGCTGTTCAGACCCAAGTTTGGAGGAAATAGTAAATGAGCCGTTGGTTGGGTTTGGGTATAAATTCATATTCTTATCAATTGATTTTGAGTCTTCTTTAGCTGAAAGTCCCATAGTGCGGGCAGTACCATGAGATGTAACAGCCTGGCTCAACACAACTTCTGACAAGCCCAGACCAACTGTGAATCTGCTACTAAGTGGGCCAAGGTAAGACTCGTATATTCTAAGCTCTATGCCATATATTTCGTCTCTTTTATCTTTGCTCAAAGTTGAAAGATCAAAACTAAGGTTATAATCAGAGGCAGGAACACGTACTCCTAAATCTACGTCTCCTTCACTACGGTCTTTTAAGATCAATTGTACAGCCGGAGCAAGGACTTTAAATCTTATCTGGTTAAAATGCGTCCAGGGTTGATCATAAAAATTCATAGTGTAGCGCAAATATTCATCTACCCCGTCACCGTCTGTCTTCATGTAAAACATGATATAATCATCACAATCTCCAGCAGGACAGTATCCCGGATCATCGGCACTTACATAAACAGAAGGAGTGGTGATACCGACACCATCGAGACTACTTCTATCATAGTCGTCATTTTCATAATCGGCCAAAAACATGTCTGCACTTGCTCCTCCAGCACCACAACGGCCTGGTTGACACATGATCATAGGCTTACTTCTGTAATGATTGGGCAAACCATTTATATCTACATCATCAAAATACTGGTTAGCATAATGACTGATGTATAGGGTATTATCCCAAATGAAATACTTTTCAATACTTGAAGCAGTAGTCAGGTCATATATGTCGCTGGCCACAGTCACTGCAGTGCCATCTTCATAGTGCAGCTCTATGTCTGAAGGTACATTAGGAATAGCCGAAATCATCTGACCTCCAAACTCTGCCCATTGTAAATATATTTTGGCACTATAGGGCAATTTGTGAAACTGCCAGATATACATTTGATTTCTGTTGTACGAGCCACTATGCGTATATACTGATGGCTGAATGATAGAGTTACCCCTACCCGGGTCGTATAAAAAGGTTGGATGGCTTGGTCTGTCATACTCTTGAGGCAGACCTCTGTATCGAATTGCATAAAATTCAGAAACAGGTTCTGGTCCCCAATTGGGCTCGAGATGAATAGTACCTACATTTAAATTAAAGGTGTTTATAGCGTCCCAATCAGGAATTTGCACATCAGAAACTTCTAGTTGAGCATTGTAAGCGATATCTAAAACTCCCATTGGATCGACTGTAGACCATGGGTGCCATTGTATTTTAGGGGTTAACCTGCTATTTGCAATACCCGTTACTGAACCGTCAAAGTCGACCAAACCAGTATTGAGGTTACTGTCAAGGTGTGAGCTGAAATCCATGTCTACCTTTGCCTCATGTGGTGTTCCCGCTTCCCATGTGATACCTTGAGACCAGTGTACAGGGCTTTTTCTATGTGCTCCGAAAATGCTTATACCCACTGCATTTCCATTATCAAGTCCGGCAAAGTGTACATTTTTTATTCCTGAAGGGCCATCATACAATGTATGTCCGTGTAATCTGTTACGTTGGTCTGCATGGTCTATGCTTAATACCGGCAAAGAATAAGGCACCGAAGTGTCTGTTTGATTTATTCGCCTAATACCTACATTATCTGATTGACCTACAGTAAGTGAATTAGTCAAAATCTGATTAAATGAAAAGAAGGTGTTTTTGTGAGAATCAGCAAGCCGGCATTGATCAAAATAAATGGTGGTAGCTCTTGTCCATATACCTCGAGCACTACTTTTGTAAGAAGTAAAACCAGGGATTATCTGAGGGTCTGTGGCACTAGTATTGGGTGTATAGACACTATATTCAAAAGATTCTTCTCTTAGAGAAACCAACCCATCTCCATTAAGATCATTCCACCTGGCCATACCATCAATGGCTAAGTTTGAGAAATTGTTAGAATGAGCTGTATTGCCTTGAAAAGAAGTAATTTTTAAATTTTTTGGTACCAGAGCTGAGGTGGGATTATCAATTACTGAAGGTTGAGCAGTAAACCAAAAGCCCGATCCCTCCGAACCAGCTGCAACATTTCCTATGAATGTATTATCAGGATTAGTTATCCAATAGGTTGCTGGTAATAAAGTGGCAAAATCAAGCGGATCTTCTACCCTATCATGTAATTGAACTTCTTCTCCCAGCTTAGGCTTACGGGTTAATATGCCTAAGTTATAATTGAACACATTGCCTCTTTCACTACCCGCCTCGAGGAAAAAACCATGGCCAATATGATCATAAGCCACCACTTCTTCTATCAGTGCATTATCTGTATGATGTACCGTGACAGCACGATTGAATGACTTGTGAATACTGCTGTTTTTGATATATTGACCAGCCGCATTCATACCATGATGCCAATGCACAGGATAACGGCCTAACCTCGACTTTTGCCCCATCTGGAAGAGTTCTACACCCGATATTCTTCCTTTAGAACCCATTCCTCTGATTATGATATGTCCACCAAATCCATCAGTTCCGGGATTCTCGCCCATGATCAAAATATTTCTGGTAAGTAAACCTACTTCAGCTCTTTCATCCAAAGTAAGCGACCCTCCTTTATAATGTTGAAGTTCACCATAATGCATGGTATCAATCGGAGTATCTATAGATACCCTTGTACCACCTCCGCTTACAGCTGTTATTGTTCTTTTTTCTGCTTGATGTGCACTATAATCTGTTGATGCTACAACAATCTCATCTCCCACGCGCCAGTCAGTGCTCGATACAAAGAACAATTCTTCTGTTCCCGCATCTGCTGTTCTGCTCAGCTTTGTCCAGCTGACACGATTCTCTCCATGGATATCAATCTCTCCCCTATTAATCGCACCTATAAATTTAGTACCGAGACCACTCACATCAATTGTGGAATTATTACCTGTAAGACCGATAACCCCTTTTTTTGTGTATGGATTTAGTTCCGTGCCCCACTCAAAGCGAGCATCGGGTCCATCTACCAAAATATATTCTGTTGATATGCCAATGTCTTTGGTCATATCGACTTCTACCCGGCCATGTATGGTGATGTCTTTGACTTTTACATCTCTATCGATCTTGATTTCTACATCAACTGGTACAACTACCTTGTGATACATGGATGGCGCCATGCCAATGTCCCACGATTCCGGGTGTGACCAAACAGGATTTGATGGGTTTCTTCTTGCTGTAGCTATTTGACAAAATACCTCACCTGAGATTAACAGGATAAGGCAGGTGAGAATAAGTTTTTTCATGATTTCTAAGTGATTTTACCCCTTGGTGATTTATAAAAGCAAAGGGTTACCGAGAAATCGAAAAAATTTCGAGTGTAACTTAATTTTCGCTGAGAGGAAGGAAAACTTTAAAAATGCTACCCTTGCCCACTTCGCTTGTCACGGAGATTTTCCCTCCATTACTTTCAACGAATTCCTGACAAAGCGTGAGCCCCACGCCTGTTCCGGGTTCCATAAGTGTACCTTTTTCTGAGTCAACACGCTGGCCTTTAAATAGGCTAGCTAATTTAGTTTCATCCATTCCTATGCCGGTATCAACAACATTTAAATGGATAGAATTATCATCTAGTACGCTATTGACAGAAACGCTTCCATTGCTTGTAAATTTCATGGCATTGGTGACCAAATTACGTATAACAAAGGCAAGCATGTCTTTATCTAGTTTTACTACCTGCTCATCAGGCACGTCATTCACCAAATCTATATTTTTCTTAGTAGCCTGATTTTTTACTAATGAAAAAATGGCTTCTGTTTCTTGCCTTATGTCGACTTCTTTAGGCACTACACCCTTTCTCAATTGCCACTGAGACCACTCCAGAAGATTTTCTAAAAGCGTTATCACACTCACGACATTACTGTCAATGGCCTGGTAATATTCTGACGCCTCTTCTTTAGTCATAATACCCTGATCAATCATCATTAATATAGAGTGAAGATTGGCCAGAGGAGATTTTATATCATGAGAAATTATAGAAAATAGTTTGTCTTTCAATTGATTAAGTTCTTCTAACCGTAATTTAGCCAGATTTACCTCCTTGTAGGCCTGATCAAGCTTCATGGCATTTCCCACACGAGAAAAGAACTCTAATTTACTATAGGGCTTACTTAAAAAATCATGAACACCGCTATCGAAGGCTTGCTGCAAGCGTTTTGGCTCAGTCATTACAGCGGTGATCATAATGATAGGAATGTGCTGGGTAGCCTCATCTCCTTTTATGAATTTAACCAATTCAAGGCCAGTCATTTCGGGCATATCCCAGTCAGTGAGAATAAGGTCAGGACTGTATTTGAGGGCCAACTCCGAGGCTATTTTACCATTGGGTGCAGAATAAACACTTTTTGTTATACCCATTTCACCGAGATACTCCATGATAAGGGCTATGTTTTCAGGCTTATCGTCAACTACTAGTATGGAGTACTGCATATCTCTGTCTCTGCTTTAATTTTGA
>NZ_SMMD01000839.1 GCF_009711475.1 Fulvivirga aurantia | reverse complement strand
CTGTCAAAATTTTAGATTTCAGTACATGCAGCTGGATTGCGAAACGGTGTGGAATGATTGCCTTCGGGTTATCAAAGAGGATGTGGCGGACCAAAGTTTTAACACTTGGTTCAAGCCGATATCTCCACTTAGGTGTAATAATGACGTACTGACAATACAGGTGCCGAGTCAGTTTTTTTATGAATGGCTCGAAGAACATTACGTACATATTCTTAAAAAAGCCATTACATCTGTAATGGGGCCACAAGCCAAATTAGAATACTCTGTTATAGTAGATAAAGGAAATAGCGGCTCGTCACCACTTTCTGTTAATTTACCCAACAGGTCTAACCCACCAAAGAAGCAGCCATACGGCTCAAATGGTAGCAAAGAGGAATACGTTTCTCCATTTCAGCTTAAATCTGTCGACTCTCTTTATCAGGAGTCACAGCTGAATCCTAATTATGTATTTGACACCTATATAGAAGGTGATTGCAACAGGTTGGCCCGTTCTGCAGGTTTCGCTGTTGCACAGAAGCCGGGTGTTACTTCTTTCAATCCGTTGATGCTCTATGGAGGCGTTGGATTAGGCAAAACCCACCTCGTGCAAGCCGTAGGTAACGAAATAAAGAACAGTCCGGGCAACCGATTTGTGCTTTATGTATCATCAGAGAAGTTTACTAATCAGTTTATTGATGCCCTGAAGAATAATAAAATTCAGGAGTTTCAGAATTATTACATGCAGGTGGATGTACTGATTATCGATGATGTACAATTTCTTGCAGGCAAAGAAAGAACTCAGGAAATTTTCTTCCATATATTTAATCACCTTCACCAGGCAGGTAAGCAAATTATCATGACTAGTGATTGTCCTCCAAGAGACCTGAAGGGGCTTCAGGAGAGACTGCTTTCCAGGTTTAAGTGGGGGCTGACAGCTGATCTTCAGCAGCCTGATTATGAGACAAGGGTCGCGATCATTCAGCGTAAGATGCAGGCAGATGGTATTTACATCCCTGAAAATGTAATTGAGTATCTGGCTTACAGCGTAGATACCAACGTGCGTGAATTAGAAGGCGTGTTGATTTCTTTAATAGCACATGCTTCGCTTAATCGCGTAGATATTGACCTTGAGCTGGCCAAGCAAACGCTCAAGAATATCGTACAGGATATTGATACTGAAGTGAGTATCGACTACATCCAAAAAACAGTTTCTGAGTATTTTAAAGTAGAAGTCGAGTCTTTAAAAGACAAGATTAGGAAAAAAGAAATAGTGATTGCCAGGCAGGTAGCGATGTATTTCTCAAAAGAATACACCAACCATTCTTTAAAAGCCATTGGTTATCATTTTGGAGGCAGAGATCATAGTACTGTGATACATGCCGTGCAATCAGTAAATGATATGATTGATACTAATGCCAACTTCAAATCGTCTGTAGAAGAACTAAAAAAGAAGCTTAAGATGAAGGCCGTTTAACTTCATAGATTACTTTACTCAAAATTTTCACGGCATCATCAATTTCCTCGAAAGTTAACGAGGCAAATCCAAATCTAAAGGCATTATAATCCCGGGCAAGATCGGTGTTTATATCTATTGACAGGCCGTTTTCCTCAAGGTGTGGTTTAAGGTCAGAGAGTTTTACATCAATCAATTTTAGCCAAATGGCCATGCCGCCTTCCGGTAGGTCAAAAGTGACATGATTTCCTAATTTCTCACGAAGTTGAACGGCTAAATAATCCCTTCTCTGCCGGTATAACTTTATCGATTTTTTTAAATGCCTGTTGAGTTCGCCAGAAGTTATGGCTTCAGCAATCACCTGTTGTAGTACCTGATCACCTTGTCTATCTATAATTCGACTTATTTTACTCAACTGTTCAATTATAGAAGGTTGGGCTACTAAATAGCCCACTCGTATGCCTGGCGCAAAAATTTTACTAAAGGAGCCAATATAGATCACCCGATGTCTGTTGAGGCTTGCTAGTGGCAAAACGGGACCGCTTTTATAATGGAAGTCAAAGTCGTAATCGTCTTCAATGATGTAGAAATTGTACTTCTCTGCCAGGTCTAATAATTTAAGTCTACGCTCGCTTGATAATGTCACCGTAGTGGGAAAGTGGTGGTGTGGTGTAATGTATACCACGTGTACTTTGCGCTGCAAGCAAATATTCTCCAGGTGATTTGCATCCAGCCCCTGAGCATCAACTGGTATTCTTAAAATCTTGCTATCATTAAAAAGCACTACCCAGTCTGCAGCGTCATAACTGCTATCACCCATAGCGGCACATTTACTTCTTCCTAGTAGCAAATTCATGGTTAGAAAAATGCCCATTTGACTACCTCTTGTAATCATAATATGCGCTATGGAGATGTCCATACCCCTTGATTCGGCTAAATAGTCGACCATCACTTCACGTAATTTCTGCGAACCTCGAGCATCTGCATATTTCAATAATTTAAAGCCGTTTCTCATTTTTATGGCCGCTTTACTTTCCTTGTAAAACCAATCTATGGGAGCCAGTCGTGTGTCCGGACAGCCACCATCAACCTGCAGTATATGGTGTGATGCTTGTGGTTGATCTTCTATGTAAGTGTAGTCAGAGTCGGTATTGATTGGGTTACCATTGAAGGCGTCTTGATCTAAAGGCTTTGTTTTTGACAAGGGAAGTTGGCGAGGTACAAATGTTCCTTTAGAAGGAACTGCCTCAAGCCAGCCTTGTGCAACAAGTTTATCTATAGCTTGGATAACAGTTTTCCTGTTAATTTCTAATATAATGCTGAGCTGCCGGGTGCCTGGTAGTTTTAAGCCAGGCTTTATCCTTCCATTATTTATTTCTTTTACCACCTGATCAGCAAATTGGAGATAGAGAGGTCTTTTCAGGTCTTTATTTAAAGCAATTACTGTTTTCCATGGATACATAACCGGACCCTTTACATATTTGAAATTGGATGACTAAGGTAATCCAGAAGGCGATTATATTTACTTAAACAATAAAATAAAATAATCATGACTCAATATTCTCAATCTGCAAGGAGCAAGGTAAAGCGCGTACCAAAACGAGGTCATTACGACAAGGAAACGGTCTATAGTATTCTGGATGCTGGCTATTTATGCCATGTTGGGTTTACTATGGGTGAGCAACCGTTTGTAATACCCACATTATATGGTAGGTCTGGCAATAAGCTGTATTTGCATGGAGCCGCCTCAAGCAGAATGCTCAGGCAGACGCAGCAGGGCATACCCATTTGTCTTACAGTAACCCATGTTGATGGTCTTGTGCTCGCCCGGTCAGCATTCCATCATTCTATGAATTACCGATCTGTTGTAGTCTTTGGTAAAGCCAGGGTGGTGGAGGAAGGTGAAAAAGAGCATGCTCTATATATACTTTCAGAGCAAATAATTAAAGGTCGGTGGGATGAAGCAAGAAAGCCTAATCGCAAAGAAATGAACGCTACAACAGTGTTGGCTATTGAGATAGATGAAGCTTCAGCAAAGATCAGGCAGGGGCCACCGGCAGACGATCGCGAAGATTACGACTTAGATATTTGGGCAGGGGTAATACCTATAAAACCGCAAATTGGTGATCCTGAACCGGATCCCGCACTTAGAGCAGGTATTGAAACTCCGCCTTCAGTCAAAGAATTTATGAGATAATCGGATAAGGCCGAACTTAATAGTTCAAAAAATCATTAAGAGCTTCTGTAACCCGTCTTTTTAGTATTATCTTAGCAGATTCATAAAAGCGCTATTTTTTTCGCGGACGGAACTAAAATATAATTCGAAAATATGAAGGTAAAATTTAACGGTCGTAATCAACCGGGTTTCTACACAGACGTAAAAAAGGCAGTTGATGAATATTTCAAATCAAATAACATAAGTAAAAATGCAAATGCGGAGATGGTTTTCAAATCCGTATTCTTTTTAGGGTCTTTAGTGGGCCTTTATCTTCTTATTATCCTGGGAGGTTTTTCCCTTACTACAAATTTAATTCTGGCTATCCTCTTAGGAATGACTCAGGCTTTTATTGGTTTCAATGTAAGTCATGATGCCATCCACGGTTCATACTCTTCTAAGCAAAAAGTCAATAAGCTCATGAGCTATAGCTTCAATATAATTGGTGCTAATGCTTATGTATGGAGTGTGAGTCATAACAAGGTGCATCACACTTTTACCAATATACCAGGGCATGACGAAGACCTTGATGTAGCTCCAGGTTTAGTGAGAGTATCGCCAGGTGAGAAGAGGAAGCCAATCATGAAATACCAGCATTTCTATGCATTTTTCTTATACGGACTAGCCTCATTATCATGGGTTTTTAGAAAGGATTACGTAAAGTTTTTTCAGAAGAAGATAGGACAAACAGATAACTCTAAGAGGCCTAAAATAGAGTACTTTAATCTTTTCTTTTTTAAGGCTTTATATTATGCGTTGTTTATTGTAGTGCCTTTAGTAGTATTAGACATTACCTGGTGGCAGTTTTTGATTGGCTTTGTGTCGATGCATCTTGCTGAGGGATTTGTTTTAGGTCTTGTATTTCAACTTGCGCATGTAGTAGAGGGTATGAGTTTTCCTGAGCCTGATACAGAAGGGAAACTTGAGGAATCTTGGGCTGTGCACCAGATGCGTACAACGGCTAACTTTTCAAGAAAAAGCCCAATGGCCAAGTTTCTTTGTGGTGGACTTAATTTTCAGATAGAGCACCATTTGTTTCCAAACATATGTCATGTGCATTATCCTGAAATCTCGAAAATTGTAGAGCGTACAGCCAAGAAATACGATATACCTTACTACGAGAATGAAACCTTTATCGGTGCCCTTAAATCGCACTATCGTACATTAAAATTTTTTGGTAAGAAGGAGCCGGAGTTAGTTCCTGCTTGATCAGTCCATTAAATTCATATTAGGTATTCTGGTGGAGTATTTTACCTCCTTGAGTACAAACGAACTTTTTATTTCGCCAACATAGGGAATAGAACCTATTTTGGCGGAGTAAAATTCATGATAACTGTCCAGGTCTCGTGCAATTACTTTTAGCATGAAATCCTTTTCCCCTCCCAGCAAATAACACTCGAGCACTTCATCTATTTTCATCACGGCATCATAAAAATCCTGTGTCTGGTCAAACTTGGTCACCTTCAATGATCCGGTAAGGAAAACCACAACAGAAGGGGTAAACTTTTTTCTATCGACCAAGGCAACATACTTGTCGATCACGCCAGTCTTTTCAAGTCGTTTTATCCTTTCATAGATTGGTGTTTTTGTCAGGTTTAATTCCTGAGCGATATCATTGACATTGAGTTTAGCATTATCTTGCAACAAGGCTAAAATCTGATGATCTGTAGCATCTAAATTAGGCATGGGAATATTTCCTCTTTTTTGTGGCTGTATTACATGAAATTAGGAATAATTACTGAATTAATCTATAAATCAGGAGGATATACTGATTTATATTTCTATTAGAGGTTATCGCTACTAATTTGTTATTTTTGCAAACGAAAGCGAGAGTTTTAAAATAAAATTTAATACCATCATGATAGAAGAAAAGGTAAAATACAAGGTAAAAGACATTAGTCTGGCCGCTTGGGGCCGCAAAGAAATTGAATTAGCTGAAGCTGAAATGCCAGGTCTTATGGCATTGAGAGAAGAGTACGGTAAAGATAAGCCGTTGAAAGGTGCCAGAATCGCTGGTTGCTTACACATGACAATCCAAACTGCTGTACTTATCGAAACATTAGTTGATCTTGGTGCGGACGTGACCTGGTCTTCATGTAACATTTTCTCTACGCAGGATCATGCTGCCGCTGCTATTGCCGAAGCTGGTATACCTGTTTATGCATGGAAAGGAATGACCGCAGAGGAGTTTGACTGGTGTATCGAACAAACACTAGTTTTCCCTGACGGACAGCCGCTAAACATGATTCTTGATGATGGAGGAGACCTTACTAACATGGTATTTGATAAATACCCTCAATATGTAGAAGGTATCAAAGGATTGTCTGAAGAGACAACTACAGGAGTACACAGACTTATCGAGCGTGAGAAAAATGGTACTTTAGTAATGCCTGCAATCAACGTAAATGATTCTGTAACAAAATCTAAGTTCGATAACAAATACGGTTGTAAAGAGTCTTTGGTAGACGCGATAAGAAGAGCAACTGATGTAATGATGGCTGGTAAAGTAGCTGTTGTTGGTGGTTATGGAGATGTTGGTAAAGGATCTGCTGCCTCTTTGAGAGGAGCTGGAGCAAGAGTAATCGTTACTGAGATTGACCCTATCTGTGCGCTACAAGCTGCAATGGATGGTTTCGAAGTAAAGAAAATGGATGATGCAGTGAAAGAAGCTGATATCGTTGTAACTGCTACCGGTAACAAAGACGTGATCGCAGGCAGACATTTCGAAGGAATGAAAGACAAAACGATCGTTTGTAACATCGGTCACTTCGATAATGAGATTGACGTAGCATGGTTAAACCAAAATGCTGAGAAAGATGAGATTAAGCCTCAGGTAGATAAGTACAAGCTTTCTAATGGCAACGATATCATTTTGTTGGCAGAAGGTAGATTGGTAAACCTTGGTTGTGCTACAGGTCACCCATCTTTTGTAATGTCTAACTCATTTACAAACCAGACTTTAGCTCAGCTCGAGTTGTGGAATAACTCTGATAATTACGAAAACAAAGTATATACATTACCTAAGCACTTAGATGAGAAGGTAGCTAAATTACACTTAGAGAAAATCGGTGTAACGTTAGACGAGCTTTCTCCTGAGCAAGCAAAATACATTGGTGTTGAAGTAGAAGGACCATTTAAGCCTGACTACTACAGATACTAATCCTTAGTTGATATGAATTGGAAAGCTGCCTGATTTCAGGCAGCTTTTTTTGTTTCAACTGATCAATAAGCGTATTGACGCTTCTTAAAATAGGGTCTTAAAATAAGCTTGTCGAAGATAACAAGGCCAAAAATTGTTAATACAAATAGCAATGAGTTAGAAATCAATTTGTAATTGATACTGTCGGGAAGGTAAGATTCTATAGCTGATAAATAGCTAATTTGCTCAAGCATAGTGAGATCAATCATGCCTTCTGCCATAAAATACGAACCACATATTACCGTGAGGCAGGTAATTATCATCAAATATATACTGCTTCTTTTAATGCCAGGGTTACTTATGCTCACCATTACCCGCTTAGCCATGTCAGCAGACGGTTTGTGTATTTCAAGGTGTTGCAGGGCACTATCTATCTGTAACAATTCCTGATATTGCTGTGCCAGGGAAGAATCTTTACTAATTTTTTCTTCCAACTGCAGGCTCTCGTGTCGATCGAGCGTTCCATCTATATAATCCAGAAGTTTTTCGTGTGTAATCTCTTCCATAATCTAGAGTGTTAAAGCTTCTTCTTTCAATGTATCTTTCAGTGCCATGGCCAATCTTTTTCTGGCCCGGTGTAATCTCACTTTTACTGTACTTGTTTTCTGACCGGTGATTTCAGCTATTTCTTCAATACTATTCTCTTTTAAATAGAAGAGCGTAATTACAGCCCGGTCTTCTTTACAAAGAGTCTTTAGACCTTCATTAATATACCTGCGTTGATCCTCATGTTCTAGCTGTGAGGAGTCTGTAGCAATAAATTTACTCACTTCATCTAAAGGCCTTTTGATGATTTTTGTTTTCCTGTTAAGTGAAATAGCAGTGTTGAAAACAATTCTGTAAAGCCATGTAGAAAACTTAGCAGTTCTGTTAAAACTGTTAAGGTTTTTGTAAGCCTTGACGAAGGCGTCATGCGTCACCTCTTCAGCATCTTGCTCATTTTTCAAAATATTTACCGCTATGGTAAAAGCATAGTTTTGATACTTTAACACAAGTTGGTTAAAAGGTGCCTGTTGGCCTTCCAGGATTTGATCGATCAATCTGTTGTCGTCATCTGCTTGATTCACGGAATGTTTGACGCTGATAAGTAAAATCAAGTTACAGCTTTTTTGAAAAAAAATAATTTAAAAATTACCTGTAACCACAGTGACAATGGCTGCGTCCTATGGGCAAATTTTTAAATCAAAAACTTAAAATTGAGAAAACATGGATGTAGCAGTAATTGGTGTATTTATACCTATAGTAGCCTTAGTAGGAATTGTGATTACAATCATTTATTTGAGAAGGTATAAAAACGAAGAACGAATGGCAATGATAGAAAAAGGGCTTAACCCAGGCGATCTGGATCTTAAAAGCCTTACCGATCAAAAAACAAGCGCAATATGGCCTTTAAGATCGGCACTACTACTTATGGGCATCGGTGTAGGTTTGTTTATTGGCTACTTTTTAGATGCTCAAACCCGTATGGAGGAAGTAGCTTATTTCTCAATGCTATTTCTATTTGGTGGAATTGGTCTGGCTATATCGTATATGATAGAGGAGCGTAAGCTAAAGCAGGCACAGAAATAACTGTTAAAAGATTTTCTCTATCAATAGCATATTTAGCAGTACGAGTACTGCTATTGCTATTAAATTGAGTAGAAAACCAGCTCTGATCATCTGTTTCATTTTAATGTAGCCACTACTAAAAACTATAGCATTAGGAGGAGTTGAAATAGGCATCATAAAAGCACAGCTGGAGGCAATCGTGGCAGGTATTACAAGTAATAACGGGTTGATGCCTAAACCTTGAGCAATACCAATCGCTACAGGTATAAAAATGGTGATGAGTGCCACATTACTCATCAACTCGGTGAGAAATAAAACCATAGCTGTGGTGATCAGTACAATTAAAGTAGTGGGTAACTCACCCTGACCTTTAACAAACTCTCCCATAAGCTGAATGATCCCCACCTTTTCCATCGCTCTGGCCAGGCACATCCCACCTCCAAAAAGCAAAAGAATGCCCCATGGGAGCTTTTTAGTGTCTTCCCATTTTAAGATGAATTTGTTCTTTTTCAAGTGTACTGGTGTTATGAACATCAGTAGTCCACCCGCCATAGCCGTTACTGTATCACTTAGGAGGGGTTCACCTATGAGTTGATTGATTTGTTGTTTAAATATCCAGCCAAAAGCTGTGATAGCAAATATGGTTAAGACCAGCTTTTCACTTTTACTGATTTTTCCAAGCTTTTGTAATTCGCTATTTACAAGTTGTTCTGAGCCGGTTATCTTTTTAAGGTTATTCTTAAAAAGTAATTTGGTGATAAGCAAATAGGTAATGGTCAAAAGCAAAAATCCTACAGGAAGCCCTATACCAAACCAACTGCTGAATGTCATCGTGTAATCCAGAATTTCTGTCAAATAACCGGCCATAACCACATTAGGCGGTGTCCCGATGAGTGTCATCGACCCTCCAATATTAGCAGCATAGGCAATGGATAACATGAGACCCAGAGAGAAATTCTTTTCTGATCGGGTAAGTTTTTCAGTGTCCTTTTTCAATAGAAGATTGGCTACAGACAAAGCTATAGGGAGCATCATTACAGCAGTAGCTGTATTGCTAATCCACATACTGAGTAGAGCCGTGGCGGCCATAAACCCTAGGATTATTCCATTGCCGCTACTTCCGGTGAGGCGTAGTAAATTTAAAGCGATTCGTTTGTGTAGGTTGTGTTTTTCCAATGCAAGCGCAATGAGAAAACCACCCATAAATAGAAATATGATAGAACTGGCATACGGGGCTGTAGCCTCAGAAACCTTGAATATACCGAGTAAGGGCAAAAGAACTATTGGTAAAAGAGATGTAGCTGGTATTGGTATAGCTTCTGTAACCCACCAGGTGATCATCCATGAGGCAACAGCCAAAACACAAAATAAAGGATACTCGGGTGAGTTACGAAAGAGTAATAGCAACAGAGCAAATAGTAGGGGGCCGATGAATAGGCCGATAACCTTACTTATATCAACTTTTTTACCCACAAGTATTCACGTTTATGAAGGCAATGCCATAAAAAAGCGTATGAGCGCGGCATAACCAATCACCAAAAATATTATATGTAAAACCTTATTTTTATTGTAATAAGCGGCTGTAACAGCGAGTACTACACCAAAAATCCTGATAAAATTTTGTACGCGTACATTGCCAATATCCTGGTAAACAAAAGAGCTTGAAATAGTAAAGAGAAAATATATAGCTAATAGGCCAAATAGCCAGCGCGTGTTTTTATAAAAGAAAGATTTCATATCTATTCGCCTGTCGCTACGCTGCTTAAAATCGGGGAATAAAATGACACTCACGATATAGAATATAAAGATCGGAACTAGCGAATAGAAAAAGTAGAATAGGTTATCTGTGATAAATCTGGTTCTTGGCCAGATACCCCACCAGTTTTGAATAAACATGGTGAATGCAAAGATCGTCCAAAGGGTGTGTTGCCAGTAAGCTTTAATTTTGGTTCGGTTTCTAATTAACGCTCCCCAGCCTTGAAAA
>NZ_SMMD01000586.1 GCF_009711475.1 Fulvivirga aurantia | reverse complement strand
TCTGTTTTTAACTATACTTACACAGTTTATAGAAAAGACAGATTCCCTAGAGTTACTAGGTGGCTTCGACAATGCTGTGGATGCCTATAACTTTCTGCAAAACAATAGTGTAGATCTTGTCTTTCTGGATATCGAAATGCCAGAAATGACTGGTTTAGAATTGCTTAAGTCTCTGGAAAAAACTCCTCAAATTATAATTGTAAGTAGCGAACAGAAATATGTAATTGATGCATTTGAGCTTAACGTATCTGCCTACCTGCTCAAACCTTTAGACAATTATGCCAAGTTTTTGAATGCCGTAAAAAAAGCAAAGACCAATAGCGATAGTAAAAAACGGTCTATGTTTATTAAAGAGGAACATAAGCTGGTGAAGTTAAATATCGATGACATCATGTACATCGAAGCTTATGGTGATTACATAAAAATATATACAGAAGAGAAGTTTCACATTACATATGCCTCTCTCAAAGATTTTTCGCAAAAACTTCCTTGTGAATTTGTGCAAATACACCGCTCCTATATCGTTTCGCTACATCACGTGGATGCAGTAGACGGAAATATGCTCTCTGTGGGCAAAAAACAAATCCCTATGAGTCGTAGCAGGCGTGATGATATTATGCAGCGATTGCAGGAGCTCTAAGCAAGACCCACCCTACTTTTTAGCAATGAGTGTATTTTTTGCTTCAGATCCATTGGGTGAAATGGCTTGGCTAATAAATCGTCTATTGTGCTGTTGATATAGGCATCGTCATCAAAAGTCGAGAGTGAGGCTGTAAGCGCTATAATAGGCACTTCTTTCTTCAGTTTAATTTGTCTTGTTGCCTCAAATCCATCTACAACCGGCATTCGTAAATCCATTAGAATAAGAGCATATTCGTTTTTCAACGCTAAATCGATCGCTTGTTGGCCATCATTGGCTGTATCGAATTTAATACCCCACTTTTCGAGGAATTTGCCAAGTATTATCCTGTTCGTTTCTAAATCGTCAACCAGCAAGACTTTTACGCCCTTAAAATCAGATAACAGTCCTGGCTTTTTCTTTGCCGGACTTTTTAAACCCTGATCTTTTGACTTTCTAAACCTTAATGAAAAAGTGGCTGAGGTTTTACCTTTTTTGCTCTTTATCACCAACTTGCCCCCGAGCATTTTTATTAAATCTCTGGCTACAGAATCTCCATTTTCGTCAAATAAATCCTTAGAATTTTCTGGGACAGGCTTTTTCTGGATTTCTCCGGGAAAGGTTGAGGTAAATCTTACAACTATCTCTTTGCTTCCTTCGTCAACAATTTCAGTGTTTAATTTTAGATTACCTTCTTCACTGTGTATATAAGCAAAATCAATCAGGTGCCCTAATACCTGCTCTACCCGCTGAGGGTCGCCCAACATGGTATCAGGAATTGATAAGTCGTAATTCAGCTTGAGTTTTATATTTTTCTCATCTAAGCGCGGCTTAGCTGTATTTCTGAGGTTTCTAACAATAGCATCAAGATCAAAAGGTATTTCCTGCGGGCTTATTTTACCCTCTTTCACATTATGAAAGTCGAGCATATTGTTTATCAAACCGTGGAGCTTCTCAGCGGAACTCCTTAGATCGCCTATATTTTCTTTAGTATCAGCTCCCTCAGAGGCTATCATCTCTATGAGGCCAATAATATTGTTCATAGGTGAGAGCATTTCCTGACTCATGAGATTCAATAAATCACTTTTAAACTGTAATGCTTCAGTGGCTTTTTGCTCTCTTAAATCTTTATCTAAACACTGTACCACGAGCCTGCTTATGATCGTCAGTGATTCGCGCTGTTCCTGAGTAAGTTTCTTAGGTTTTGAATCTATAACGCAAAGCGTACCTAATGGAAATCCTTTATAATTAATTATTGGAGCTCCGGCATAAAACCGAATGTGTGGTTCACCAGTAACGAGCGGGTTGCTTATAAATCGCTCATCACGATGTGTATCTTCAATTTCGAGAATTTCTTTGCCATCAATCGCAATATTACAAAACGCCACTTCTCTTGGTGTGTGGTTTGGTTCTATGCCATGTTTAGCCTTAAACCACTGTACATCTTTATCTAAGAGTGTGACGAGCGAGATTTCGGTCTTGCAGATATGTGATGCTAATATTACTAAATCGTCTAGAATTGGGTTGTTAGACTCAACATTGTACTCTTGTATCGCCTCTAGCCTCTCCTTTTCTCTGTCTAACTTAGCTTCTTCTTGCTTATTCAATACATTAAAATTTAGTAATCTTAAATTCTGTCCTCCTGTTTAATTGATGTTCTTCAGCGCTACAAGGCACCCCATCAGAACATTTGTTTATCAATTGTTGTTCCCCGTAGCCTTTTCCAATGATTCTGGACTCATCTATTCCTTGTGAAATTATGTATTGAGCTGAGGCTTTTGCGCGTTTATCTGAAAGTCTCAAATTTGAACTGGCACTACCTCTTGAATCAGTATGTGATCCTAACTCTATTTCAATCCCGGGGTTTTCTTTCATAATCTCCACCACCTTATTGAGCTCGTTTGCTGCATCTGGGCGAATTGCATATTTACCCACATCGAAGTAAATAGGCTGAATATCAATAAGTTTACCAATATCGGCACCAATTTCCAGTTTGTCAAGACCTAAATTAAGAGAATTATTAAGGTCATAGGTTCCAGGCTCATCAAGTTGGGTGTTGAAAACCAACATTTTGGTTAGGTATCCCTCCTTTTCAAGCTTTATCTGGTAGCTTATTCTATCTTCAATTTCGTAATCCTTGATTTTATAATTAAATACACCATCTCCTAATGTATTTGCTTCCAATGCTTTTTCATTAGACAAATTATCAATCAAGGTCACTTTCACCCCTTCTAAATTTTCCTGATTGGCGTTGTCGGTAACCAAGCCTTTTAGTGCAAAACCATAATCTTTTGATAAAGGCAAATCTACCTCCCAGGCAGTTTTGTCATCGCTACCTGTAGTAACCAACGGCAACTCTGTTGTTAAATAGTCCTGGGTACCAGCCTGTAACTTATAAGACTGGTTTGGCTCCACTGGCAATGTATAATTTCCTAAACTATCTGTCTTAACAGAGTTTATTACCACTTCCTGGTCATTTACCAAATACACCAACACATCAGTAACCGGTTCATCTGCCCTTTTATCATAAACCTTACCACTTACCTGGTAAACCATTACAAGCGGACCATCGGTGTTAAAAATGTAAATATCGTCTTGATTTCCACTACCATCTCTATTACTAGAGAAGAACCCTCCGTTTTCATCCTCATTCATTACCAAACCAAAATCATCAAGCGATCCGTTGATAGGTGACCCTACATTTTCTGCAGTTAGTACTGTTTTTGACAAGTCGGTAACGAAAATATCTAAACCACCTAAACCGCCATGTCCGTTACTGGCAAAGTATAACTTATTATTTTGAATAGAGGGGAATAGCTCATTTCCCTCGGTATTTACTCCATCACCTAAATTAACTGGGGTTTGCCACTGTCCATCTTGAAACTGGCTTTTATAAATATCAACACCCCCTGCTCCACCAGGCATGTCAGAAGCAAAATACAGTGTATTACCATCGGGTGAAATGGCTGGGTGCCCAACCGAATATTCATCACTGTTGAAAGAAAGAGGCATAGGCACTGCCCACTCCCCATCAGCATCTTTTGCTGATGCATAGAGTTTAAGTTTGGTAACACCTTCTTTACTCTCGTTTATTTTACCTTTTAAATAGTTGTTTCTGGTGAAAATTATCTTGTTTCCATTGTCATAAAAGGCTGCAGGACCTTCATGAAATTTAGAATTTAATGTTTTATCAAAACCAGTAACCTTTCCATCTTTGTAAATAAATAAATCCAGATAATTTGACTTGTCCCAGTTAAAAACTTCAGCTAAAGGGCTATCAGATTCCCGAGAAGACACAAATACAATTCCTTCATCTATTACAGTCGGGCAAAAGTCAGCTGCATCAGAGTTAAAACTAGTTTTTCTTACAGATACAGTGGCTTCGTTTCTGTATAACTGCTTTTGGTTATTTAAGGTATTTAGTTTTTTCTGCGCTCTCCCATCGTTTTGGGCTCTTGTGTTATAAGTCTCGTACCATTCTTTTGCATCAGCATATTGCTTCTGTGAGTTAAGCGCCTCTGCGTAATGTAGGATATAAATCGCGTCAATATTGTCATAGTTAAATCTCATTACCTCTTCATACCACTTCACCGCATTTTCAGGCTGATTTAACTTACGGTAGCTTTCTGCAATCTTAAGCTTTACCTCATCTTTAGAAATGCCGTCTGAAGACAATGCCCTTTTGTATGCGTCAATCGCT
>NZ_SMMD01000804.1 GCF_009711475.1 Fulvivirga aurantia | reverse complement strand
CTTTACACTTTCTAATATAAATTTGCTATAGAGTGTCATGCCATAGGCTACCTCATTGGTGGTTTCCTGAGTATAGGGGTAGTCCTTTTCTATTGCTTCTAATTGTTTGGCCCACCAATCATCAATTTCCATTGTAATAATTAAATCAGGCTTATTGGCTTTAATTAAGTTTAAAAGTGGTGCTGCATTTTTGCTAGACATTTGCACGTTGGCTATTAATATACTGATTTGATCGTCAGTAGAATATGTGCCTTCAGTTGCTGTTGGTACTGCTTTTGGAACAAGAAATGTATAGTTGATCAGGTAGCTGCCCTGCACCACCATACCGCTGACTAGTCCGATTGTGAGCAAATAATCATACCATCTCCACCTTTTGGTAAATATGATAAACAAGAATAATGCGATAAAGGAGGTTATGAAAAACTGAATCCTTGGGAAATCTAATATTTTCAAAAATCTACTTTCAGTATTTCTTAATATAGAAAGTAAAGAGCAAGCAGCGACTAATAAAACCACAATGCTGAGCACGACATATATTACCTTTCTGAGCTTTCCCATTGTATTTTGATTAATAATTTATCTGCTACATATAATTAGGGGTATCCAGCTTTCTACTGATGCGGTAGGCAGCATTTACCAGGCCTACATGACTATAAGCCTGTGGAAAGTTACCCCACTGGCTGCCATTACTTGCATCTACGTCTTCGCTGAGCAGTCCCAGGTGGTTGCCGTAGGTGAGGAGTTGCTCAAAAGTGGTGATGGCTTCATCGACTCTGCCTACGCATGTAAGCGCCTCTACATACCAGAAAGCACAAATCAGGAAGGTGGTCTCCGGTTCGCCAAAATCATCGGCATGCTTGTAGCGGAAGAATAGCCCCTCTTTGGTTTTTAACTCTTTTTCCAGAGCTTCCAAATGCTTTTTAGCTACGTCACTGTTGTGGTCGAGGTAGTTCATCATGATCATCTGCAGGTTGCTGGCATCGAGGTTTTTAGAGCCAATCGCCTGTGTATAAACAACACGGTCATTGTCGAGACAGGCTTCAATTTTTTCTGAAGACTTAGCTACCAGTTTTTCGGCCAACCGCTCAATTTTCTTGTCGCCAAATGTATGTCCTATTTTATAAGCCGCTTTAGCGCCAGCCCAATGAAAGAGATACGTGTAAGAATGGAATTGCGCGAAATTTCTAAACTCCCAGAGTCCGGCATCCGGTTCATCCATCAACTCATCAATTTTGTGAAGCAAGTCGTTGATTAGTACTAGTGAGTCTGCACGCTCACTGTTGATATAACGCTTGTCAGTATAGAGCGGAAGGAGAGAGACCAGTACTTGTCCGTACACATCGTTTTGTATGTGTGTATAGGCCTGGTTGCCCACACGTACGGGTTGGTTGCCCCTATAACCTTTTAGGTCAAGGATTTTCTCCTCTAACACCTGCTCTCCCGATATGCCATACAGGGGCTGAAAACGGTCTTTCGATTTTACAGAAATATTGAGAATGTAATTAAAATACCTTTCCAGTTCTTCAAAGTGCCCGATGTTGTTAAAAGCCGTAAGCGTATAATACGCATCTCGCATCCAACAATAGCGATAGTCCCAATTACGTCCACTACCGTCAGCCTCTGGCAAACTGGTGGTGCCTCCGGCTATAATCGCTCCTGTATCTTCATACTGGTGTATTTTAAGCGCCAAAGCAGAGCGATTGATGGCCGCCTGATGAAATCGACTGACACTCATGTTTTTTACCCACGCCCTCCAGTAGAGTTTTGTTTTTTCCAGAAAATGTTCGCAAGTACTTTTTATAGGAGCCTCCAGCGGAGCACCATAAGTGAGAATGAGATATTTGGTTTCATGTAGCACAATCGACTCACCCTCTACAATATAAGAAAGGGGAAAATCGGTAGTGAGTCTTAACTCTTTCTCTAAACCTAAAAACTCAATGTGGTTACTCGCTTCGTATTGTGAGGGGCTTAGCTCACCATATTTACCCCTCGGGTGACAGGTGATCTTCACCCTGGGAGTGCCCTCGATAGGCTCAACTTTTCTGATGAGCATTAAAGGTTTGAAGTATCTATCAAACTGGTAAAACCTGGGGGCAAAGTCGGTGATACGGTAACTGCCTTCATCGCAGGTAATGTCAGTGCAGAGTATATTTGTGTTTTCCAGATAAGTCTGACTGGCTTTTTTTACGTTGCCATGAGGCCTGATGCTAAACTCACCACCCTTTTCATCATCAAGTAGCTGACCGAAAATAAACGAACTGTCAAAGCGTGGCCAACACATCCAGTCGATGTTTGTGTTGAGGTTGATATGCGCCTGGTAAGAGCAGTTGCCAATAAGCCCGAGATCGTAAGTATGTTTCTTAGCCATAAACTGATGATTATATAGGTAAATGAAATTAGTGTATTTTTTACACTAAGTCAAAATGGATGCTTAAGAAACAGCTTATTTACTTTTTTGTTGCTTTTTTAGAAGTCAGTATGGAGTATTTAGTAGCCAGTATGGAGTAGTCGATATGTAGTAGTTTGTACAGAGTATCAAAAATCACAAATCCAACATCTTAAATCTTAGATCCCAAATCCCAAATCTCAAATCCTAAATCCTAAATCCTAAATCTCAAATCTTTTTCGCCCACTCTCCATCAGATTCCAGGCGGCTCCAATAAAGATTTACCCCTGTTATCTTACCAGATGTTCGTGTAAAATGTAATTGAATTTCACCTAGGGGTGCTAAATAAAATTTGTCTTTTTCATAAGGTAGAAATGTGCCTTTTATATAACTGTCATATCCCTTTAACCTCACGCCATCTCCCTTACGGATTATTTCACAATCACCAATGCCGGCAAACTTATAGGTTCCGAAATAGGGTTCAAGATTTAAATTCTTTACCTGAGTATGTTTTTCTCGAAGATATCGGTCATTATATAAACCAGCGACCTGATGGGCCAGATAAGGAGGCATTCCTTTAATCTCATATAGTGCTTGATTATAAAACAGTGTCACGACCAGATCATCTTCTGGAAACAATATAGAAACTGCTTTGTAGCCCAGCCATCCGCCTTCTAGTTGATAAACTGGTAGATCATTGATTTTGCCTACTACCCATCCAAAAGCGTCTTTTACCAATCGGTTTTCATTGATAGTAAATGGCTCCCACATGGTAGTGATCTCTTCTTCAGAGAAAAGTTTATCGCCCGTAAAACTTGCAGTCCATTTGGCTATGTCTGTCGTAGTAGACCATAAACCACCTTCCGGGCTGATCATTGTAGAGGCTGCATGGTTGGGCTGATTGGTGTAAAGACTATCGTCATAGAAATAACCTCGTACACGGTTGGGTAGTATCTCTTCAAAAGAAGCCACCTGTGTGTCATTCATTTCAAGTGGTTTAAAAAAGGTTTTGTCTAAATATTTATACCATTTCATGCCGGAGACTTTTTCTATAACAGCACCTAAAATCAGGTAATTGGTATTTACATAGGCGTAATCAGTACCCGGATCAAAATCAAGCGGTAAGGTATAACAAATGTCTAGCAGCTCGGCCATGCTATGATTAAGTTTTAAATCAATGAACTGGTAATACTCCTGCAAACCCGAGGTGTGATATATGAGGTGCTTGAGTGTGATCTTAGACCATGAATCAGGTGCATTTTTCAAATAGCGACCGATAGGTGCGTCTAAGTCAATCTTTTCCTGGAGAGATAGTTGGTAGACAGCAGCTGCCACCATCGATTTAGTAATTGAAGCAATGAAGAATTTACTTGAATCAGTAATAGGCGCATGGTTTTCGATATCTGCCAGGCCATAATTGCCTTGCTTTACCACCTTCCCATTTTTCATGATAGTGAGCGCTATGCCGGGTATGTGTGCTTTACGCATAACAGAGTCGAGACTGAGGTCTATGGTGTCTTTGGAAGTGACCCTACTTTCTTCAACTGCGTTAGTTGGTTGATTTTGCTTTTCTTCAGTACCGCAACTGCACAAGCAAAAACACAACAGGATGAAAAAACATGCAGGTTTCATGGTTTTGATTTGAGATTTTAAGTTGATACACTAGAAACCCAGACTGGCTTCAGATGTTTTATGATAGCTTTCGGGAGAGTAATTAAAGTTATGGCTTTTTGCTGTACAATGCCAAAAGGCCAAAGACAGGTCCGATAGCCAGAAGCATATAAGCATGTGTGGCTGACCATGAAGTAGAGAGTAGTGTAATCAGTTGAATGCTGAAAATGGTTATGGCAAAACCAATACAGTTGGTAATGGTAAGGGCGGTGCCTTTGATTTCTACAGCGGCATTTTTGGCCACTATGGTGGAAAATAGGGGGGAGTCAGCGATTACCACCAGACCCCAAAAGATGATAAAGCCAATGAAAATTACAGGTGGCGCATAAAGAAATGCCAGTGGAGATGCCAAACAGCAACAACCAGACAATAGTAAAGCGGAAGCGGCTGTTTTCTTTTCTCCAAAGCGTTGCGATAAGTACCCTCCTGCAACACAGGCAAGACTCCCCAGGCCTATGATAAGAAATGAACATATTGGTACATTAAAAGCAGGCTCCTGGTGTAAGCCGTTGTAGGTAACTAACATCACTGGTACAAAGGCCCAAAAAGCATATAATTCCCACATGTGACCAAAATATCCGAATGCTGCCGCACGGAATGGTTTGTTTTTAAATACTTTAAACCAGCTCTTTATATCAAATTGAGTATTTAGTTTTCTATAAGGGCCATTCTTCACAAAGCCTAGCATGAGCACCCCGCCAAATACAGCCAGTACAGAAGTCGAAAGCATGACAGCCTTCCATGGTAGCGCGGTAGTGAAGTTTTTGACCAGGTGAGGAAAAGCAGTACCAAGTACTAGCGCACCCACCAGGTAGCCAAGTGATTTACCAAGGCCTTTCTGGAAATAATCAGCGGCTATTTTCATACCCACCGGATAAATGCCAGCTAAGAAAAAGCCAGTGAGAAATCTTAAGCTCAGAATAGTGGCAAATGAATTGAAGTCAGCGATAACAGCAAAATTGAAAACAGCTCCGAGTACAGCACATGTGAAAAATACTTTGGAAGGCGAGAAGCGATCAGCAATGGCATAGATAGCAAACACTAATGTGCCTGTGATAAAGCCAAACTGCACAGCTGAGGTGATGTGTCCAATGGCGGCCTCTGTTAGGTTGAGTTTTTGGGTAAGGCTGCCGACTACAGCATTGCCCGCAAACCACAATGAGGTACAGCAAAACTGCGATAAAACTATAATAGGAAGCACATAGGACGGTACCCTCATGCGTGCTGTTTCAACTGATTGATTGCATTGAAAGCCTGCACCATGTGCCGCTGATTATGATAGATGACAATACGAAAAGTATCTCCTAACCTCAACTTTATCCATTTAGAAATACTGATGGCTGTTTTAGTTTTTTTTAGACTTTTATCTCGGGCATCGTCAAGGAGGTTGAGCATTTCCTTTTGTTGTGCAATAAATGTGTCTATCGTATCCTTATCCAACGTATCGTCTATGGGGTTCATACTCTTAAAAGTATTCATTTTATTGAGTTTTTCCTTAGGCTTCATGCTTTCTGCAAAGTAATTGCCCAGTAGGCCACCCTTAAAATACTCATCAGCCTCGTGGGTACTATATGCCAGTCTGCTTTTAATTTCCGGAAGGTAGAAATCACCATAGCGATTGAGGTGCTCCAAACACATTAAGGCGTTCCATTTGTCAGATTCGGGTTGTTGCTGAAGCTCACTTAGATCTTTGGCTTTTAAAGATTCGGCATCGCTCAGAAGTTGTTGTGTTATTGCCTTAAGCTCATCTATAAGTTGCTGTGATTTTATTTTCATGGCTTTTTTATTTCAAATAACGTGAGAAAGGCAATATAAAACATTGATCGAAATCAAGACTTTTTTAATCTGGACAATGTCTCAGGCGTCATTCTCAAATAGGAAGCAATGTACTTGTGAGGAACTTCCTGGAAAAGCCTTGGACTCCGAGCCAGCACACGCTCATAACGGTCATTTGGGGAAGAGGTAAGCAAGTCCATCTCACGCTCCATTTGCTGCACGACAAACCCTTCCAGCAGCTGTGTCCAAAGTTGCTTTAACTCATCGGTGCCATTTATTAGTGCCTGAAAGTTGTTTTTAGTCACAACCTGCAAAGTAGAGGCCTTTATCGCCTGAATGTATAACGTGGAAGGCTGTTCTGTTAGAAAAGAATCAAGTGCAGCTATGAGGTTGTCTTTATACCCAAATCTAATGGTTTGCTCCTCAAATCCATCGTCAACGAATATTCGCAGTGCACCCGTTGCGACAAAATAGATGTTCGTGTCAATGGTGTCTTTTTTCTTGAGGTATTCGTTACGCTTTAAGGCAATACCTTTTTCCCACAAATTAGCTGCATCAATAGCGAGTCGGAGCTGATCTGTGATTGACATAGATCTTAATCAGAAATAGAAGAACCTTTTAACAAAAGTTCTGCTGTGGCAGGGTTGGTAGCCAAAGGGATATTATGGACATCACAAATACGAAGTAGCATTTGTATGTCGGGCTCATGAGGGTGTTTATCAAGGGGATCCCTAAAAAAGATCACCATATCGATCTTGCCTTCTGCGGCCATTGCTGCGATTTGTGCATCACCACCTTTAGGACCCGAAAGTAGTTTGGTGACAGGTAGGCCTGATTTCTCTACATGACCACCGGTAGTACCGGTGGCATATAGGTTTACTTTGCCTAGTAGATTTTTGTTGGTGAGCAGGAAGCCCACCATTTCTGGCTTTTTGCCATCATGCGCTATTACAGCGAGATTCATTTTCTTTCTATTGCTTTTAGTGCAGCATTTACGATGTCCTGCGGACTCAAGCCATACTTCACTAATAATTCTTCTGGTTTACCGCTTTCGCCAAAACTGTCTCTCACAGCTACAAACTCCTGAGGGGTTGGTAGGTTCCGCGATAAGCACTGTGCTACGCTATCACCCAATCCACCGTTGATCTGGTGCTCTTCAGCAGTAACTGCACAGCCTGTTTTCTTCACAGACTCAAGAATCAATTCCTCATCTAGTGGCTTAATCGTATGAATATCGATGATTTCTGCATTGATACCTTTCCCAGCAAGTATCGCTTCAGCTTCAATTGCCTGCCACACCATATGACCAGTAGCAAAAATTGAAACGTCTTTACCTTCAACAAGTCTTATTCCTTTGCCAATTTCAAACTTTTGATTTTCAGGCGTAAATATTGGCCATTTTGGTCTTCCAAATCTCAAATAAACCGGTCCATCATGTTCAGCAATAGCGATAGTTGCCGCCTTGGTCTGATTATAATCGCAAGGATTGATTACAGTCATGTGAGGCAACATTTTCATCATACCAATGTCTTCCAAAATCTGGTGAGTCGCACCGTCTTCGCCAAGTGTAAGACCAGCATGTGAAGCACATATTTTTACATTCTTACCACTGTAGGCAATCGACTGTCTGATTTGATCATAAACACGACCCGTTGAGAAGTTGGCAAAAGTGCCTGTAAAAGGAATTTTACCACCGATGGTCATACCTGCTGCCAGACCCATCATGTTCGCTTCGGCAATACCTACCTGAAAAAATCGATCAGGAAATTCCTTTTTGAAGTCACCCATTTTTAATGAGCCGGTAAGGTCTGCACAGAGTGCAACTACCTTGTCATTATTTCTTCCGAGTTCTAATAATCCTGCTCCAAATCCTGAGCGTGTATCTTTTTTTTCTGTGAAGGTAAGTTTAGTCACGAAGCGTTAGTTTAAATCTGACTGACAATGATTTTTTTTGAAGTGGCAAATTTAAGATAGTTATGTTATAAATCATTGTGTGACATAAATAATTGTCGAACGGTCAGTAAAGCCTTCAGCTACTTGGTTTAAGCCTTTAGGTTAAACTGCGTTTATTCAACGTGATATAGAGAAGAGTCTCTCAGAGCTGGGGAGCTACATGCTTTAGACTTAAAGCTAATTTCTTTCCCGTGACGTTATCCCTGCGTAGGCAGGGATCTCATAAATATAGTGAGATTCCTGACTTCCGCTGCGCTTCATCAGGAATGACTAACGAAATTATTGATTACAGCAATAGATTTTGTCAGGCTCAGGCACTCGAAGCTAGTTGTCTAAGTAATAAACCTATTTAGAACGTCACTCAAAGCGATAGCGAAGAGTCTCTATAAAGCTGCAAGCCTCAAGCTTTTAGGACACATTACTTACCAAACCTCATCCCTGCGTAGGCATGGACCTAATACCTTAATCTCTCAAGTGACTTGTTATGCATGCAGCGTTTATTTAAATTTATATACAATCAACTGCCTATGAAAACGACCCAAAACTCAACCAATCCTGATAATCGAGTCTTGTCGAAAGACTACCGACCTAGTAAAAACTTTCATACCAGTGACCTGATTTGGCAGGAATACGCCCAAAGAAAAATTTCTAAAAATGGTTGGGAGTACATGCAGCCTATTTGGGATAAACTAGGTGCTCAAGCAGCTGAGGAAATGGATCAATTATCTATGGATGCCGACAAGAATGGTCCTGAACTTGTAAAGCGTGACTTCTGGGGTGAGGATATAGAACAAATCAAATTTCATCCCGCTTATGATCGGCTGCTCGAAATAGCGGTAGAGAGTCAGATGTTTAGAGTTAAATGGGAGCCGTCACTTAGAAGCCGTTTCAAAAACGAAAAGCACAGCTTGGGGTTTGGTTCGGGCTATTTGTTCGCTATGGCAGAGATGGGGCAATACTGCCCTCTTTGTATGACTGATGGGGTGGCCAGATTGATTGATCGATTTGCCAATGAAGGTGATAAGAAACGTTTACTTCCGCGGATTGCCACCAAAAATCCAGATGAATTATATACAGGCGCCATGTTTCTAACAGAGAAGGCAGGCGGATCTGATGTAGG
>NZ_SMMD01000451.1 GCF_009711475.1 Fulvivirga aurantia | reverse complement strand
AGGTTTTGGAGGATTGATGTAAATTATAACAAAAGTAAGGTCATCTCTAACTTGACCTTACTTTTTCCCTTAATTGTCTATTGTACTTTAATAATACTCTCTCAATGTCTCAACTTGCTACGCAACTCGATGAGCTAGATCTCGAGTGCGAAAAAGAAGAAGCCATAATCGAAGGTTTCATGGAGCGCTATGACGTCTCAAAAGAAGAAGCCGAAGAAATTTTTGAAGAAACTAAAAAGTGGTTGTGGCTAGCCGCTCAATCTGATGAAGAAAGCTCTGTTTTTATTGATAAACCACTGTTGATAATTGACGAAATGTGGCATACTTTCATCTTACATACTAAACAGTATTACAATTTCTGTCTTAGAAATTTTAAGAAACTGGTTCATCACTTACCCACACCTCCAAGTGAAAAGCGTAAGTACCAAGAGGAAATTGAAGCCAATCCTGCTCAAATGTTATTAAAACATGAGGAAAAGCTTAAATCGCAATATAGTCTGATATACGATAAACTTGGGCCAGAAACTTTATTGAAATGGTATGATACCATTGCTCAGAAATACACTCCGGAATATATCAATTCTATAAAGAAAGTTTAAAGTCACTGCCTAAAAGTCACATCTTCATAAGAAAATCGTAAATGCTTTATTTGTCAGTAAGTAGAATCTATTTAGGCAAATAATATCAGCACTAAAGGCTCTTGATACTTTAAAAGGCTGAATCTCTTTGCTTTTACAACAGTGGCTTTTTTTATTTCGATTGTTACTGTATTTTAGTTGCCTTCATCATATAACTGAGAAGAGCCTTTAATGCGCTTACGACAACTCTTTCTATTCTTAACATTATTTTCCCTTCAGGGTCTCGTGTTTAGTCAAAAGTCGGGGTATAGTAAAATAGAAAACTACACCAGCGACAACTATTCTGCGTCCTTCTCTAATTGGCGTGTTTTACAGGCTAACTCAGGCGCAATTATGGTCGCCAATCTTGAGGGTCTACTTGAGTTTGATGGCAAATGGCGACTATACGATAGTATCGGACCAATTTTTGAATTAAATCAAAATGATAATTCCATCCTTCTCGGCAAATCGGGAGATGTGGGTTATTTGAAGGATTCTCGCCATGGCAACTTAGAATTTCATTCACTTAAGGACACCCTGTATAGCAGTTTTTCTGAAGACTCTATTAAGCCTAATTTTGATACAGAAGTTGTATGGAGCGTAACTGAAGCTAATCAAACTTTTTATTTCTATACTAAAGGAGGTCTTTATAAATGGGGAAATAACAATTCAACATTTATAAATGACCAGCTTAACCCTTACACAAGTAAATTTTTAGATTTAGAAAACAAGATTTTTAGCACTCAACTGGGTATCGGCCTAAGGGATATTACGAATTTTGAAACTGCTATCCCAGACTCATCTTTGAGCAGGCTCTTATTCATTGATAGCCTTGAACATCAACTCTTACTTGCGACAGAGCACGATGGAGTACTCTTTTATGATGGCAACAGCCTCTACCCTGCTAGTGTTGATAGCAAAAACTTAGCGGATAATAATGGCTTTTTTAATTTTATAAAGCTTGGCATCAATAAAAGGTATGCTTATGCTGCCTCCACCAAACAATCCGGTATCTACATCTTTGATGAAGATTTTAACATAGTTAATAAATTTAATAGCGAATCAGGTATTATATCAAATGCTATCAAGAACATCTCTTTGGACAATCAACAAAACTTATGGATTGCTGCTATTGGTGGAATTTCTAAAATAGAACTTAATACCCCATGGACATATTATAATGCTGAAAATCAATTAGAAGGTGCTGTTTTTGACTTCAATATACTCAAAGGAAAAAGGTATGCAGGCACTACCGAAGGTATTTATCAACTAAAAAATGACAGTGCTTATAAGCTTTACACAGCTAAAGTATGGAAGTCTGACAGACGCATAAATCGCAATGAGGAAGAAGAGTTAATAATCAATACTGAGCAAGCTCTCTTTTCATTTGATGGGTCTGAATTTAGCAAGGTCGCATCGGGCGGTTTGCATGTAAAAGTATTATCAGACAACAAAACCATACTTACTGATGTCAAAGGAAAAGGCGTGGCAATTTTAAGAGAAGATGACAGTATTAACTTTGATCGACAATTACTATATGAAGCGAATGAGCTCACTATTGGCTCAATGGTTGAAACAGATAATGCTATTTGGGTAGCATCAAAGGGTGAGGGAATTTTTCAATTCAATGACTCGACAAGTACTGATGATTATTTTCTTCATGACTATTTATTAGGAGACGGAGAAATCAGTCTGGCTATATTAGATAATCACCTATATGCTGCTACTGAAAAGAAGCTTTACAGCTATAATCTGGAGACTAGTAAATTTGAACCAGTAGTCGGATTTGACGCAAAATATACAGCTCTGGAAGCAACACCCTGGGGAACCTTACTTGCCGGACTTAAGGATGGGAAAAATTACAGGATGACAGAAATTAGCTATGACTCTTCTGCCAATTCATATATTGATACAGGTAGAAGATTCAATCGCCCGAATTTTGGTCAGATACTAAGTTTTTACTTAGAAGGTGACAGCCTTATCTGGGTAGCAGCCAGTGATGGTCTTTACAAATATGATAATCGAATAAATAAAAACATTGACTTTGAGTTTAACACCTTAGTTAGGAAAGTGACCGTAAACGATTCACTCATATTTAATGGTAATTATGCCATTCGTGATCCAAACCATATGTTTCCTCAGCTTACTACAAGCCAACCTGAGGATTATATTTTCACTTTTCAACCAAATGAAAATAACTTCACATTCGAGTTTGCCTGTACAAGT
>NZ_SMMD01000591.1 GCF_009711475.1 Fulvivirga aurantia | reverse complement strand
TTCGAATTCTTAGTGTGGCTATCCAAATTCCTAGCATTGTCCATGCAGCTACAGCCGGGTAGAAAACAAGACGCAACTTGCTATCAAGATCGTAAGCATTGAAACCAGGATTTCCTCCACTACCAGGGTGTAGTGAGTCCGTGAGTCTGGGCAGCACAAAAAGCAGAGGAATGAGTGCAGAGAAAGCAAATATATTATATACAGCGCTTATTCTGGCTTTCTGAGCCTCATCATCTATTGAACCTCGTAGCACGAAGTATGCTAAATATATCAAAAGACCTATAGCTGAGGCATTCTGTTTGGGATCGCCACTCCACCACTCTCCCCAGGTAAATTGTGCCCAAAACATTCCTGTTACTATACCAAGTATGCCAAAGACAACACCAATATTAACATACTCTACCGCCTTGAGGTCTGACTCTTCCTGTGATTTGTTTAAGTATTTAATTGAATGAAACAGCGAAATACCGAGCATAATAATCATCCCAAACCACATGGGTACGTGAAAATATAAGGCTCTTATTGTTTCGTTTAGAATGTTTAGACGAGGAACTTCCATAAGGAGTCCTCCAATGACAACATACAGTAGCAATGCTATTGTAAGTATTTTCCACCAAGGCTTTTTCATACCACTCCTTTAATTGCGCCAAAGATAAGGGAATAAGACATAAGAAGTTGTGCCAACAATAATATTAATGGCAAGTAATGTAGCAATTTCGCTGTAGGAGGTAGAAAATTCGAGCCCATCAATTGCGTTCTTTGAAATTTTAATAATCATTAACAACATGGGAAGAATCACAGGAAAACCCAAAATGGCCATTAACGTTTGGCTATTGCTCCCTTTTGAGGCAATCGCGGAAATCATTGTAAAAGCGAAAGAAAAGCTTATCGCTCCTAAGGTCAGGTTTACAACGAATAAAAGTTTATTACCTACAGGATTACCTAATACTAATGCATAAATGAAATAACCAGCAAGTGCCATCAAAAGCATAAGAGCTGAGTTGTAGAGAGTGCGCGCTATGATTAAGCTTTTTGGACTGAATAGACTATAGTAATATAAATACCGGCCCTCTCGCTCTTGAATAAAGCTTTTAGCAACCGCGCTGATCGCCACAAACATTTGAATTATCCAAAAGAGAGCATTCCAAGTGATGGGGTGGAGAACATTACGCTTTACATTGAAGCTCAAATAACAGATAAATATGGTACTCACCAAGTACAAAAGAATACCATTGAGCGCGTATCGCTGTCGCCACTCGATAGTTATTTCTTTTTTCAGTAAGGTAATAATACTGTTAATGTCTATTAAGCTAATTGGTGTTTTTTAACGTATTTATTGAACTCTCGCAGAACAATTAGGATCAAACTAACAAACAATCCCAAAAGTGCTCCCACTGCCATTGACATTACAGGTCTAGGACTAACCGGTCTTTCATAGGTGTCAAATGTTTCTACGATTTCAATAGATGATAATAAAGCTAGGTCTTGCTCATATTCTTGTTGTTGTTTATATAATTGTACTAAAGTAGAATAAATCTCTGAAGGGTTCATCACAACTACTCCCGCTCCGCTGGGATCGTTTTCTTTTACCTTTTCAAGATCCTTTATTTCTGCTTTGATTTTATTAATCATGTTCTGATACTGCTCACCCTGCAGGGCAATTCTTTTTTTAACAAAAGCATTTTCTTCCAATGAATTAACTACCGCTTCCTGAATCTCACCCCATTTATCATTATTAAGAGATGTTATATTCAACGTATAAAATTCAGCAACTTTCTCCCCTTCTCCTTTTGTTGGCTCAATAGAAATAGATTCTACTGAACTTATCAAATCTTCAGAAAGGCCAAATTTTCTTGAAAGCACTTCTGGATTACTTTCATTTAATAACTTCTCATAATTCGTGTTGATAACAGATAGAAGGGATTCTCCTAAAATCTCAGACCTTACAATCATCTGGCTCTCATAAACTGATGGTTTAACTTGATAATATCCAAAACCCAATGCTATCCCAACTACAATCCAAATGACTATTAAAATTCTATACCTGAAGATTGTTGATCTTATCCTGGCAGCTAGAGCAATTAGGTCAATTTCGTCTTCTTGTTGATTATTATGTGGCCGATCTGTCATTTAAGATTTTTTTATTGATTTTTGCAAATGTATAAAATCATCTTGATATAATCTTTTATACTAGAGATGAGCACGTGACAAACCAAATTTAATATATGTCTGGAAAAAAAATAATCGTGACCGGTGGAGCTGGGTTTATCGGGTCTAACTTGACCAATGCCTTATTAGCTGACTCACGAGTATCTAAAGTGACCGTAATTGATAATCTCTCTAATGGTAACTTTCAAAATATATCTCACCATCAAGGAAACTCAAAGTTTGAATTTATAGAGGAAGACATATGCAATTATGAGCGTATGATAGAGCTCTCTAAAGGATACGATTTAATTTCACATCAAGCTGCCCTGGGTTCGGTACCCAGATCACTGAAAGATCCGATTACATCAGACCGAGTAAATATTGGAGGAACACTTAACATTCTTCATGCTGCTGTATTGAATAAAATTGATCGTGTTATTTTAGCTTGCTCATCAAGTACCTATGGTGATAGTAAAGAATTGCCAAAGCAAGAAGGGAAAATTGGCTCGCCTCTCAGTCCATATGCCATTACCAAATTTGCAAATGAGTTATATGCTGATGTATTCAATAAATCATATGGACTTAATTATATCGGCTTAAGATATTTTAATGTTTTTGGGCCAAATCAGGATGCCAACAATCCATATGCAGCAGTTATTCCTATTTTTTGTCAGAAATTCTTAGAAAATCAGACGCCTACAATAAATGGAGAAGGGGACACTTCAAGGGATTTTACCTTCGTAGACAATGCGGTACAGGCTAACATTAAAGCACTCTTTACAAACAACGAAAGTGCATTAAATCAAATTTACAATGTGGCGTGCGGGGAGCAAACTACTCTTAATCAGATGGTGGATATTCTCCAACGAATCACTGGAAAAGACATCTCAGCTACTCACGGACCAGAAAGAGCCGGAGATGTAAAACACTCGAAAGCTGATATTTCAAAAATTAAAAACCTTTTGGGGTACGAAGTTGATGTACATTTTGAAGAAGGTCTGGAAAAAACATATCATTGGTATCAGAATAAAAAAAATGAAAAATGAAAAACATAGGAGTAATAGGACTTGGCTACGTAGGATTACCACTTGCGGTAGAGTTTGGTAGAAAATATAATACTATTGGATTCGATATTAACAAAAATAGAATTAGCGAACTGAAAGAAGGCATTGATAATACAAAAGAGGTAGACTCTTCTGAATTAAAATCAATTAGCAACCTTTCCTACACAAGCAACAGCGATGATATTAAAGATTGTCAAGTCTACGTCATAACTGTTCCTACTCCGATTGATGACTTCAAGCAACCTGATCTTACCCCTCTAAGAAAGGCCAGTGAACTCATTGGTAACGTTCTCAAGCAGGGAGATATTGTTATTTATGAATCTACAGTCTACCCTGGCTGTACAGAAGAAGTTTGCGTTCCTATTTTGGAGAATAAAAGTGGCTTAAAATATAATAAAGACTTTTATTGTGGTTACTCACCCGAGCGCATAAATCCTGGGGACAAGGAACATCGACTTCCAACTATAAAGAAAGTTACCAGCGGAAGTAATGAAAGTGTTGCCATTGAAATTGATAACTTATATAAGTCAATAATCACCGCAGGGACACATTTGGCCAGTTCCATTAAGGTGGCTGAAGCAGCCAAAGTGATTGAAAATAGTCAGCGCGATTTAAATATAGCCTTTGTAAATGAGCTTTCTTTAATTTTCGATCGTTTAGACATAGATACACATGAAGTGCTGGAAGCTGCGGGTACTAAGTGGAATTTCCTCCCTTTTAGACCTGGCTTGGTTGGTGGACACTGCATTGGTGTAGACCCTTATTATCTTACGCATAAAGCCGAGGGAGTTGGTTACAATCCTCAGGTAATCTTGGCAGGAAGAAGGATAAATGATAATATGGGGTCATTTATAGCCAATAAGGTTATAAAACTTATGACAAAGAAAGATAATCCGATTAATAATAGTCGTGTACTGGTTTTGGGCATCACCTTCAAAGAAAACTGTCCAGACATAAGAAATAGTAGGGTAATTGACGTGGTACGTGAATTAGAAGATTTTGGAGTGAACGTAGATGTATGTGACCCTCACGCAAGCTCAGAGGAAGTACATCATGAATATGGTCTTTCTTTGACCAAGCCCAACGGTATCTATAATGCAATTATATTGGCTGTGAGCCATAGTGATTTTGAATCTTTAGATTTCAGTAAACTAAAAGAC
>NZ_SMMD01000696.1 GCF_009711475.1 Fulvivirga aurantia | reverse complement strand
AATACTCTACTGATCGACTTTAAAAGATTAAACTATGTGCAATCAAATCTTGAGTATAGTGGCACATCGAATGCTTACGCTAGTTGAATTCTTCATCAGAGCCTTACCAAGCCTCTGAGGCTTAGTAAGGCTGTTATCAAGCCATTCTGTTGTTTAATGATTAGGTCCTAAAAATTTCCTCCTTTAAAAATCTTTAGCCTTTTTCAGATTTTACTCGTAACTAGTTTTAGTAAATCCCTCTCTTTATGGAAACATTGGAAAAGGAAGTGTCTACGGCTGAAGAGCCACGTCCTCCAAGGCAGTCTCTGTGGCGTGCTTTAAAAGATGCCATTAAAGGCACTGAGGCCGACTATACCAAAATCGATCTGAGAAAGGCTATATTTCTATTGGCTGTACCTATGATTTTGGAATTGGTCATGGAGTCAACGTTTGCAGTTGTAGACATCTACTTTGTTGGTCAATTAGGTGCATCTGCTGTCGCAACTGTGGGTCTTACAGAAACTTACCTTTTTCTTCTATACTCTATCGGGATGGGTCTTTCCATGGCCGTAACCGCCATAATCGCTCGCAGAGTGGGAGAGAAAAAACTTGAAGATGCGGGTACTTCGGCAGTACAATCTATTTTTCTGGCCTTATTGGCATCGTTGCCATTTGCTATTGGTGGTATTTTCTTTTCTAAAGAGCTACTCACTCTCATGGGAGGCGATACCTGGAGTATCACAGAAGGTTACCGATACACACAATGGATGTTGGGCGCTAACGCCATAATCATGCTGCTGTTTGTGATCAATGCTATCTTCCGGGGTGCTGGCGATGCAGCTGTCGCCATGCGCGTTTTATGGATAGCCAATGGCTGTAACATCATCCTCGACCCATTGCTAATATTTGGTTGGGGGCCCATCCCGGCTTTAGGTATAGAAGGGGCCGCTATCGCTTCAACCATAGGACGAGGGGTGGGTGTTGCCTTACAATTTTATATTCTTTTTAAGGGAGGTAAGCACATCAAAGTAGTAGCCAGTCAGGTTTACTGGAAAGCTTCTGTCGTTCTCAACATCATAAAAACCTCATTAGGTGGTATTGGCCAGATGGTGGTGGCAATGACTTCCTGGATTTTTCTCATGCGTATTTTGGCAGATATTGGTAGTGAAGCGGTGGCAGGCTCTACCATTGCTTTAAGAATCATGTTATTCACCATGATGCCAGCCTGGGGAATGTCTAATGCTGCTGCCACATTGGTAGGGCAAAATTTGGGGGCTAACAATCCTGACAGAGCTGAGGCTTCGATTTGGAAAATAGGTGTTTACAATATGATATTCCTGGTTGGCGTTTCTCTGCTTTATTTCTTTTTCAACGAATCACTCATGGGGATATTTACCGATAACCCAAATGTGATAGAAATAGGAGGTACGTGGTTGCAAATTCTTTCTTACTCATACTTTGTTTACGGATGGTGGATGGTTTCTGTGCAGGCCTTTAATGGCTCTGGTGATACAACAACACCTACAAAAATCAACCTGGTGTTTTTCTGGCTGATTCAGATTCCTCTTTCTTATTACCTGGCCATTGAGGCTGATTGGGGCTACTCAGGTGTCTATTGGGGTGTGTTCTTTTCGGAGACGGCTGTAGGTCTGTTTACGCTATGGCTGTTTACCAAAGGTAAGTGGAAGACTGTCTCGGTTTAGGTCACAATTAATGGATTTATAACCTCTGCCTGCTATTTTTGTTTCTTTTATAAATAAGAGTTTATAAAATATGAGCAAACATAAGAAAGGGAAAGAGGTAATCATGTCTGATGAGGAGTTGGAAAGGTTGCGCGATAAGATAACGACTACTCCTTCTACTTTACCTTATGCACACACCGTAGGCGGTGCCGTAGTAAAACCCGAGGATAAGGGTAAAATTAAAGGATTGGCTGTAAGGGCAATGCAAGAACAATCTCAAATGCAGCTTGATAAAGTATATGAGCAAGTAAAGGTGCTCTTTAAGCAGGCCGAAGAAATAAAAAGCAGGGTCGATATTTCTGAAAGAATATACCAGGCGGAAATTAAATTTAAACCCACTATTGGGCATGTTTATCACCTGTATCAAAAGTCCGATGGCTCGGAAATACTTTCTTTCGTTTCGCCAAAAGAATGGGGTAATTCCATGCCTTTTGAAAAACATTTGGCTACGGTTAAGCTCCTCTCAGATCATACCTGGCACATTGAGGAGAGTAATTTGTAAGTGAATTGATTACTAATGGTAACGCTGTAAGTGTAGTAAAGAAATTAAAGTAAAAGAGCCCTGAAGTTTATTCCAGGGCTCTCTTAAATGACGCGACTAATTTTTCACAAAACGCTTACTAAGCACCTCTCTATCAGTTTCAATGCTAATGAGATAAACACCGCTTTTGAGATTTGCAACGTTAATCTTATTCAGGTTTTTATCGAAACTTTTAATTAATTGACCTTTAGGGTCATAAACTTTAATGCTATTTACTTCTTCACCAGTTTCAATCATTAGGTAGCTTGTAGTGGGGTTCGGGAAGATTCTTAACATGTTGTTATTTTCTTCTATACCAAGAATTGTAGCATCTTCTCCATCACAGTTTTCGTCAATGTTGTTGTTGGGTATATCAGTTGCATCGGGATTAATATCAGCATTTGTATCGTCACAATCTTCCCAAGAGTAATAACCATCACTGTCGTTATCTTGATTTTGTATATTCAGGTTATCAATACCCCATCCCCAGGCTGTAAGGTACGCGTCTGAAAACAATCTAAATCTAACTTGAATAATTTCTCCAGCCGTGAATGTTTCCAACATATCAATTTCCCTTTGTGCAAATAAGGAGCTTGATGCAGCATTGGAAATCCCACTCCAGTTGGAGTTAGCTCGTGAATCATAACCATCTATTATAGGAATCCATTCTGCTCCATCTCTTGAGCCTTCCACAATCACATAGTCCCAAAATTCATAGTCTCCAAAAGCAGAGCCTTGATCACCTTCTTCTACTTGTGCCACTTCATCAAACTTGATAATGGCATTATGCTCTGCAACTATAATAGGGGTAGTAAGCTTGGCAATTAGATTAGAAGATACCGGGTAAGGGTGAACTGTATGCAAGAGTTTACTATCAAAGTCATCTAGGCCAGTAATAGACCATTTTTCTAAAGCGAATTCACTATTGTCAGGTAGATCAAAGTCGTTTGAATAAAAATTGACGGGCTCAATTGGCGTGTTAATGGTTAAATAATGCTTTGAAGAATAATAATCGATACCATCTTTTGTAGATACAATTTGGAATTCATATTCGCCACTTTGGGTAAACGTGAGTGTTTCACTTACCTCTTCGATATCAGTGTTTGCATCAAGTACCAACAATTGTTCTCCATTCACATAAATTGAAGTTGCATCGTAAGCCCCGCGAAGATCAATATCAATTTTTGCTGTCATCTCCGTTAAAGAGGGACTGATTTTATTGATTTTTGGAGAGAGTGCTACCTTAGGAGCTGAAAAACCGGCAAGATCAGCAATGTCCGCAGTCCAAATACCACGTCCATGAGTAGCTATTACCACTTGCCCATCCTTAATTTTCATGTCCCAAATGGCAACTGAAGGGAATTGATCTAGAATATTCCATGAAGCACCGCCATCAAGAGATTCGAACAATCCGATTTCTGTACCTGCCCAGAGTACATTATCATCATATGGCATGGCTTGTAAGGCAAAAGTAGCAACATTAGGAAAGCCAGTGCTAGCGCTTTCTGCACTATAACCAGAAATATCTGTCCATGTGCGACCTAGGTCAGTTGTTTTTAAAACCTTTGGTGAGTCTGCAACTGAGAATACAGCAAAAGCCGTATTGGCATCAGTCGGATGAGAATAAATTCCTGTACATAACCCTATATTACTGAAATTTGGGACTGGATTGAAGCTAAGCCCTCCATCTTGTGAGACAAAAAGATTTCTTTCATTACTCATACCGCCACCTGCCCAAACGATACGCGGATCTGCTTTTGAAACTTCTACATCTGTACCAGACCAAAGCCCCCAACCGTCATTAATATCCATTTCAGCTAATTGCCAACTTTTGCCGAAATCTGAGCTTCTATAAACACCTAATGCTTCCACAGCAAATAGTACATCAGGATCTTGATAGGCGTTAGAGAGCCGAGACACAAAAGGAGACTGCCCACTGGTAGATGCCAAACCATTGGTGGCGTAATAAACAGTTTTTCCTCTATCTTCGGTGGCCGTAAAGCCGTTATATTGCCATCCTCCAATGTATTTATCCGGGTTGGTGTAATGTGCGACAACCTCAAAGCCATCTCCACCAAGGCTAAAAATAAAGTTAGAAGTTTCAGAAGCCTTTTCATTATCAGGAGATACCCAAGTTCCATTGTCTTGAGCACCACCAAGGTATTCTTCTTCGCCAGCTAGCTTGTCAGCCCCATAAAATTGGGTAGTATTATAGCCAGCACCTGACCAGGTCCAATCACCATTGTTGACCCCAGGAGTTTTGGATGAGTTTGATAAATATACACCTCCATCATTGCCTACTATAATCTTAAACTCTTCTTCAGCTTCATTGGTTTTTATTGCCGTTAGAAAATGCTGGTCAGGATGTACACCTACAGGTGAAGTTCCAAATTCAAAAGCATTGGTTCCATCGTAGTCATTATATACATCAGAAACTATATCAAGTGTGGCAGAATTACCGTCTTTGATAATAGAGAAAAGGCCGATACCTCCGAAATAGACATGGTCATCGTTGTATGGATTTACCATGATGGTATTGTCATAATAACCTTGAGTTCCTAAAAACCCCACATTAGAATCATTATATTGAACCGCTAAGTAATTCCAGGATGTACCACCATCTTCTGTGTAGTACATGTCAGACCCTGTTCCAGAGATATTGCCAACCGCTGATGCATACACTTTGTCTGGGTTTGTAGGTGATACCGCAAGTTCAATTCTTCCATAAATATCCAAACCGCTACGGACGAGTGACCAATTAATCCCTCCATCAGTTGATTTGATAACCCCTAACTCGGCAATGGCTGCATATTGAATGTTAAAATCACTTGGAGCTGCCACTATTTGTTGAATAGAATATAAATAATTGTTGAATACCTTAGTCCAGCTGGTGCCTCCATCAGTGGATCTCATGATCGCACTAGTTCCATCAAAACCACTACCAGTTCTTTTATGACCACTGGTGCTTGCCAACAAGACATTCTCGTTATTAGGATCAACGATTATTCTGCTTACATTAATAAAATCTGATGTTACCGTATTGGGCAGTAATGACCAGTTTGTACCTTTATCTTCCGATTTATAAATTCCTTCACCATTAAACTTAAATGACGAATTATAAATAAACCCCTCACCAGTTCCGGCATAAATGACGGATGTATTGGCCTCTGACATTGCCAGAGTTACTACTGACATGTTATCTAAATCAGGGGCTATTTCTGTCCAGCTTTGACCACTGTTAGTGGTTTTCCAAATACCACCGCTTACATTACCTGCAAACCAGGTATTACCTGAAGCATCGTCAGGGTCTACTAGAACTGTCCTGGTTCTTCCTGGTACATTAGCTGGCCCTCTCTCTTTGAAAGTCGCTTTGGTAGCTTCAATTCTGGCTTTACTCCTTTTTCGTTTAGCCTTTGCTAATTCCTGAGTTTTGTTAAAAGCCTCGTATTGTGGGTATTTGGGAGTAGTTGTAATATCTTCTTGTCCCATCTTAATAGCCGACATGTAGTAGGCAAATTTTTCAGGACCATCGTATTTTTTATTATTTATAATTAATGACTTCTTTTTGGGTGCCTTTT
>NZ_SMMD01000913.1 GCF_009711475.1 Fulvivirga aurantia | reverse complement strand
CCCATTGATGTCAATCCCGATTGTTTCTATTTCTGTACCAAAAGCTAGCCCTCCTCCTATTTTTTTCTGAGCTACTGATGTGGTTACTGCTACTGTTAGAATTACAAAAGCTGTTAAAAATTTTCGTTTCATGATTAAGTGTTTTAGTTGTTAGTAGACTTAATCTTCTGTAAAAACGAAGTGTAAACAGAAATCCAGAAAAGTTTTTATTTAGAGGCCTTCTTTTATTTTCTTAGCCCTTTGTGCGTAGCTTGATTGACTATTGATTATTTGGTCTAGTTTCAAAAGAAGCTTTTCCTGATCGTCAGTTTGTAGATATGCTAATGACTCGTACCACTGGGCCGGTTCAAAAAATGTAGATTGAGGGGCAATAGATTTAAACTTTGCAATGGCCTCCTCATACTTTCCTTTTGCCAGTAGTGCCTGACCTAAATAAAATGTAACTGTGTCATTAGCCACAGATGTAGCATAGAGTTTTGTGAGTGCCTTATCGGTTTCACCTCTTTCCAGTAATTGATAGGCATCTAAACTGTTTTGCTCAGAAGATCTATTGGTTGGGCTTACGATATTTGGATATGGTCGGTAGTACTCGTCATATAGTTGATCATAATTGGGCTTACTAAATTGATATATTACAAACCCTAATGTGATTACTATAAGCAATGACGCAGCAATTTTCACCCAGGGATATCGGTTATTTTTTTTTCTTAACCGATCCTCGGTCTGTTGAAGCTGCTGTTTAAGAGCGCCAAGCTCATTTATCTCTAAAGCTGCCTGAGTATCTCTGGTAAACTCATGTAATTCCTTTAATTCAGGGTTCTTTTCAATCTGAGCCTCAAACTCTGCTCGCTCTTCACGACTCATGTCACCTCTTAAATAGCGATCTACCTCCTCAATATATGCGTTATTCACAGACATAATTTATAGATCGTCTTTATTGATAGCTCTATTTTCAAACATACTTTTTAGTTTTTGCAGGCATCTGAGTTTTTGAGTTTTAGCTACATTTTCATTTTTATAGTCGAGCCTTTCTGCAATCGAGTCCATGGTAAAGTTCTCAAAGTAAAAAAGCTTCAAAATTGATTTGCACGGATCGCCAAGCTTTTCAACTATTTGCGCGAGCGTCTTTTGTCTTTCAGTATACTCAAAACTGAGCTCCTGATACTCTACGCTGCTGTTAAACTCAAGCACCTCATCATCTAAAACCATGCGTTTTTCTTTCTTAATCTTTTTTAAAGAAAGATTTTTACCGATGGCAAATAAATACGTTTTTATGCTACTGGTTAGCTCGGTGAGTTTTCCAGATTTTACATTGCTGTAAAAGGTAATTACTGCATCCTGAAAGACATCAGCTGCATTATCCTCACTCAACTTATACATAGCACCAGACCAGGTGATGAACTCATCACGATAGTAAGCATAAAGACTGTCTAATACGGTTTTGTCTCCTTCTTTTATGCCCGCAATCCAATCTTTGTCGCTTACCCCCGATCCTTTGTATTCCTTCTTAATACCTCAAAAAATTTACTTGTAAACAAGACCTTGAATTAAATCTAGACCAATATCTGCTTACTATATAAGAATTACAATTTCTTTTTGATGAATGTTTACAATTACAAATAGCAGTGTATAAAGGCCCTATTGTTTAACTAAACCATAAAATAAGATGAAACTTTCTAAACTAATAGTAGCCTTAAATGCGATTGTGCTTGTAGCTGTAATAGCACTATCCGGCTGTGGAGATGATGACGACCCAAGCCCAGGGGTCAATGCAAATGCGGGCGCTGATCAAACTGTACAATTAGGTGAGATTGTAACATTAGATGGTAGCTTATCGAGCTCAGCAGATGGCAGTGCAATTACCTATTTTTGGGAATTAACCAGTGCACCAACCGGTAGTTCTGCCTCACTGAGCGCTTCAACTACTGTAGCTCCTACATTGGCGCCTGATGTTACAGGCACATACACCATCAGTCTAACTGTAGACAATGGGACTGCCACCGCTTCGGATGAAGTAATTATTACCGTTGAAGGAGGAGTACAACCAGAGGAAATTGGTGGAACGATTTCTCAGGACAGAACTTTAATAAACCGCATAGCCAACCCTGATCTGCCCGACTATATAGCCTCCAGCAATGTAATTGTAGATGCGAAGCTTACTATAGAACCAGGCGTGAAAATCATATTTGCCAACGATGTACACATGGATGTAGATGATGGAGCACTTGTAGCTCAGGGTACTTCTACTGAGCATATTGTATTCACAGGTGTTACAGAAAGCGTTGGATTTTGGAGAGGTATTTTCATTTTTTCAAATGATGTAAATAATCAAATGAACTACACAGAAGTGAAGTTTGCGGGTAGTAGTGCGAGAGGATTTGGTTTGCCGAAAGCTGCGGTAGGAATTGACAATGGTGATCAGTTGGCCTTCACTAATAGTATAATTACACACAGTGCAGATTACGGGTTGTTTGTAGAAAATGGTGGGGTACTGTCTTCTTTCTCCAACAACTCGTTTTCAGAGAATGGTGGCTTACCACTTTCTGTATCGGCCAATGAAGTTTCTAAGCTCGATGCAGCCTCCACTTTTTCAGCAAATGGCAACCAGCATGTAGAAATTAAAGGCTCAGCTTTAGCCTCAACCAACGAAGTAACCTGGGGTGATTTTGATGATGGCACTCCTTATTTGGTAACGGGTAATCTGGAAATAGAGTCCGGACTTAAAATAACTGCTGGTTCTACCTTCTATTTTGAAGCTGATTTATACATGGAAAGTGATGACGCAGGGTACATCATTGCGCAGGGGGCTTCAGGAGATATGGTAAAATTTCTTGGTTCTGCTGGTACGGCAGGTTCATGGAGAGGCATCCAGATATTTACTAACGATACTAAAACCTTATTTGACTATGTAGAGATTGCCCATGGTGGTAGTAGTGCCAGAGGGTTTGGTCTTGCTGCCTCTAACCTGGCTATTGATAATGGCGATCAGGCCAAGGTCACTAACTCAATCATCAGAGATAGCAACGACTATGGGATCTATGTTGAAAAAGGAGCATCTATCTCTGACTTTTCTAATAATGAATTTAGCAATAATGGTGGTAGACCGCTGGCTCTAGATGCCAATCAAATACACCAGATTGATGGGGCCTCGACTTTTAATACCGGGAATGGTGACAATAGTGTAGAGATACTTGGCTCAGATTTGGAGCAAGGTGCTACTGAAGTTACGTGGCAGGCACTCTCTAACAGCACACCGTATTATGTGAGCGGCCGAACTACCATAAACTCGGGACTGGTTTTAAATCCGGGTGTAAATATTGAGGTCGGCTCTGACGTTTATATTTACGTGGATGGTGATGGTTATCTCTCTGCAGAGGGCACTTCGACAAATGGGATAAGCATAACCGGCAAAAGTAAAGCTCCGGGTGCATGGAGAGGCCTTATTTTCTTCACCAATGACGTAAGAAATAGTCTCGATTATGTGACTGTGTCACACGGAGGCAGTACCGATGTGGGTTTTGGTGTGAGTAAAACCAACGTAGGCGTGAATGGCGGTGATAGATTATCCATCACAAACTGTAACCTTACCGATAGCAATGGTTACGGCCTGTTTATAGAATCTGGAGCAATCGTAACAGCTTCGGGCAATACCTATAGCAACAACACATTAGGCAACACCAATTAGTTCTTCATAACTGTTTTTTGGGTTAATGAGGTCCGGGAGATTTTTAGGCTTCCGGGCCTTTTTTAAATTTAAACGTTTGGTAAACATCCCAACTTTTACCATTGTGCTTTAGCAACACAAACCCATCTGAAATAAATTTATTATGGTATGGCTGGTCTTTAAAGTGTGGCCATGCTTCGTTAAAAGACTCCTTCTTCAGGTCTCTAAAAGCAAGTGTTAGGTGAGGGTTAAATCCTCTGTTTTTATAGTCTGCATTAAAAATATTGAAATTGACTTTCATTGATTTCATGATATTTTTAAATAAAGCATGCAAACTATCATTAGCCTCCACATCAATGAAAATGGTTCTTTGGTTAAAGTGCCCAAAGCCGTTAAGTGCTATTTCAAATTTATCAGTATTGGTTGCTAATGTGGTCAGTGATTGACCTAGCGCCTCTTCTTTTTTCTCTTTTAGCCTAAAGGGCATATGGAGTGTAATATGTGGTGGTGATTTCAGGCCTGTTTTTGAGTCGTACTTATTGGCAAACAATTTTTTATAGTCCATTACCTCATCAAAAATTGGCTCGGGAGGCAAAAGGGCAATAAAATAAAGCTGCAATTCGGTTTTCATAAGGTGAAAATACCAAGTGTAAAATAAAAAAAGAGGCTGTCTCTAAAGTAGTTTGAGACAGCCTCTTAGATTTCGCGTTAAAATGCGCTTATAGATTCTCCTTTAACCAGTCTGTCATCATCGTATAAAGGTGCATACGAGCATTATCTCTATAGATGCCATGTGCCCTGTCTGGGTAATAGAATGAATCAAACTGCTTACCAGCTGCGATCAAAGCATTTTGCAAGGTCACTGCATTTTGGAAGTGAACGTTATCATCTCCGGTACCATGGATTAATAGGTAGTTACCATTCAGCTTATCAACATGACTTGTTGGCGAGTTGTCATCATATCCTGAAGCATTATTCTGAGGAGTATCCATATATCGCTCAGTATAAATGGTGTCGTAAAATCTCCAGTTGGTAACAGGTGCTACAGCAATGGCTGCCTTAAATAAACCTTCACCTTTGAACATGGCCAACGAAGACATATAACCACCGTAGCTCCAGCCCCAGATACCAATTCTTGATTCATCAACATAAGGTAGGTTGCCCAGGTATTTTGCTCCGGCAATGTGGTCTTCAGACTCGTATTTACCTAGTTGCTTGTAGGTGAGTTTTTTAAACTCTGCACCACGTCCTCCTGTACCTCGAGTATCGATTACAGCTACAATATATCCATCCTGAGCAAGCATTTGGTGCCAGTAATAATTGCCGCCATTCCATGAGTTCATAACCTGCTGAGAGCCCGGACCGCTGTACTGATAAACCAATACAGGGTATTCTTTATTCTCATCAAAATCAGTTGGCTTAATCATGTAACCATTCAGGTCAGTTCCATCAACTGTTTTATAGGTAAAGAATTCTTTAGGTGATAAAGCGTAGTCCTTCACTGTTTTTTCTAAACTGGCGTTGTCTTCTAAAACCTTTACAAGCTTATTCTTCCCTGTTTGATATAGGCTTACGTTTAAAGGCTTCTTAGCACTGCTGTAGTAGTCGATATAATATTTGTAATCGCTACTCATATTGACTCCGTGAACACCCTCTTCACCTCTTAGGGTTTTCTTATTTTTCCCTGAAAGCTCAATAGAGTAGAAGGTTCTGTCTAAAGGAGAAATTTCGGTCGAAGTAAAGTAAGCTACCGGTCTGCGAGAAGATTCATCAACACCTTCGAAAGAGCTCACTTCCCAGTCACCACTGGTAATTTGGTTTTTTAACTTACCGTCTATCGTGTAAAGGTATAAGTGCTTATAACCACTTTTTTCACTAGAGTGAACGAAATGTTTACCGTCTTTTAAATAGGTAAGGTCATCGATAAAATCGAGGTCGACATAGGTGTCGTATTTTTCAGTAAGTACCGTTGTAGTTGAACCTGTCTTTGTATCTACATGTAGGATATCTAACTGATTCTGAAGCCTGTTGAGTCTCATTAGAGAGAGCACGTTATCATTCTGTGTTTGATATATTCTGGCTACATAATATTCCTGATCAGTACCAAGGTCTACCGCGTTGGCTTTGCCATCGGCTAAATTGTAAATAGTAGCTGTGACTTTAGAATTGTCTTCCCCGGCTTTTGGGTACTTAAACTTGTAGTCTTCAGGATAAAGCTCTCCTTTGTTCCACTTTTGCATGTTATACTCTCTCACGCCAGACTCATCGAAAGTAAGGTAAAAAAGCTGCTCACCATCACCAGACCACTCAAAGGCTCTGGTAAATGACAATTCTTCTTCATACACCCAGTCAGTGCTACCGTGTATTAGCTCGTTGAATTTACCATCATTAGTGATTTGAGTTTCTTTCATATCTGCCAAAGAGACATAAAAAAGATTGTTATCTCTTACGAAAGCTACTTTAGACCCATCTGGTGAGAATGTTGCATAAGCCTGCTTGCCATTGTCAGAGAGCTTGGTGAGTTTTTCTGCTTTTAGATCATATACATAATATTCGGCTGTATAAGATCTACGATAGATGCTCTCACGATCGGTAAGTAAAAGTAATTTTGACTCATCGTTGCTAAATGTGTAGCTTCTAAAATTAACAGCTGGCTGGAGTGCATCGCCATCAAGGATTGTTTCTACTGATTCCCCCGTAGTAATGTCATATTTTAAAATGTCATTTCCTTCCTGAGCGCTGTAATATCTACCGTCATTCATCCAGTTGATACCATAAACAGATTTTTGACGGAAGGTGCCTTGTTGATAGATATCTGCGACCGAGATGTCTTTTTGAGCCGAAACCGGCAGTGCTGCTAGAGCACTAATTATAAGAAGTATGTATTTCATTGATCTTTAGTTTTTTGGCTAAGTTAAAAAAGACCAATGACAATAAACAACCGCTTGAATAAACGGTAAAGATCAATTCTCAGGAAAAGTGATGGGTATTTCTATTTTCATTGGAACGGCATTGCCAACACTATCTTTAGCGACCGTCCAGTGGCCTTCTGTTGACTTTATGGCTTCGATTGCCTTTGTGTCAAACTCTTGTTGCAGTTTATAATCGGTGGTAAAGTAAATACTTTCAGAAGCCTCCACATCGGTAATTTCACCATTTTCGCTTAAAATAAACTCGACAAATACAGTACCTCCGATATTTCTTTCTTCTGCTTCAGCCGGGCGCTCAATATTCGCATCTAACAACTCAAAAAGTGCCGGATAATTCTTTTTTGGTCTGGCGGGTGAGCTTACCAAATCATTTGATAAGTCTCTACGCTGCACTCGTTCATCATATTTTTCTTCAAGGTATTTGATGTATTTATGCTCATCTTCCAGGTCATCAACCTCATCTACAGCTACTTTATAATCACCTTTTACTGTTTTAATATTTCCACTATCTGTAGGTATATAGGCGTAAGAAAAGTTTGGGTATTTCTGCTTGATCTCATCCAGTTTGTTGCTGTAAGACGCATCTTGATGAAATAAAGCCGTTTCTTCTTTAATATCATCTTTTGTGGTGGAAGTACAGGCCATAACAAGTACCGCCATTGTTAATGTATATATCAATGTCTTCAGCCCTTTTCCTTTTACTTTGCGTTGTTTCATCGTGCGAAACACCACCCACAATAAAGAAAGTGCCGCTCCAACCCACGTCAGGTCTATCCAAACCGTCATTACTGACTCCATCTGTTGAAATATTGTCTCCACTGCTCTGTTCCTTTCTTATCTATTACTGCTAGTCACATTAGTTTAACGCAACTCTATCTTTTCTTTATTTATGCCTCCGGGTCGAATGTGATAGGTATCTCCATTTTCATTTTTACTGGCTTACCGCCCTGCTTCGCTGGTATCCAATCCCACTGGGTTTCTTTTACCGCTTCTACTGCAGCAGCATCCAGCTCATCCATAAAAGCTCTTTCTTTGGTATAATACATACCCTCCATAGCTTTTACATTTGAAACCTGACCCTTATCATCTACCACAAACTCTACGAATACTGTACCTCCTACGTCTGCTTTTAAAGCTTCTTTAGGATAACTCGTATTGTTTTTCAAGGCTTCGTAATATCCGTCAAAACCCCCTTGTGGCTTTGCAGCGACTTCTACGTTAGTATTTGTATTCTCACGCTTCATGGCATAATTAGCTTCTACATAAGCCACGAATTTGTCCAGGTCTGATTGATTGTCAATACCTTCGACCTTCAATTGGTAGTTACCTTTGGTTGTAGCGAGCTTACCGTCTTTTGTTTCAATATATGTGTATTCAAGCTCAGGGTATTTGACTGTATATTCTTCAAGCGTTTTATCAAAGTCCGCCTCGTGAAGCATTCCTGTGCTACTCATGTTAGCATCAGATTGCTCTTCGATCATTTCTTTATCGTCCTCTGTAGATTCATCTTTTTCATTTGATGAAGTGCAAGCAGAAAATAATAATGAAAGGGTGACTACTCCTGCTATTAAAATAGAGTCTCTTTTATATATCTTTTTAGTCTGCATCGTAGTATTAGCTTTGATTTACAACTACAAGCAGAAATATCATTCCAAAAGCGCAAAATGCTGTTAAACAGCATTCTACGTATTGAAGGGCTTAAAAAAGTGTGGAATTTTGTCTACTAAATGTATCTTTTCAACGTATGCATCACCTGATTGTAATATCCACCACCAAACAAATTGACGTGAACTAGCAGCGGATATAAGTTGAAAATATCGAAGCGCTCCTGATAGCCCGGAGACAGAGGAAAATCTGCCTGATAAGCTTCATAAAATTTCGGATCGAAACCTCCAAAGAGCTGGGTCATCGCCAAGTCGGCCTCACGATGATTGAAAGCTACTGCAGGATCTATCAGTGCAGCATATCCCTGAGGCCCGGTCATGAAGTTGCCACTCCATAAATCGCCATGTACTAATGATGGGTACTCTTCGACCAAGAGATCAGATAATTTATCAAAAAGCTTATCAAATAAAATAAAGCCTTCTTTATCTATTTTATTTGAGCGCTTGGCAAGATCGATTTGCGGTTGCAATCGGCAATCTCTGAAAAACTCTACAATCGTATCTCTATTATCATTTAGCTGCTCGAGAGAGCCCATGTAGTTGTTGTGGTCTAAGCCAAACTGACCAGATGATTGCTTATGAAGTCTGGCCAGCCCTTCACCAAAGTTTTCCCAAAAGTTGTCTTTTCTCGATGTTGGCTCAATATATTCGATCAATAAGCCACTGAATTCTTTACCTTCGTAATCACCCAAAACTGAAGGGACAAAAAGACTATGTGCTTTTTTTAGTAAAGACAGGCCTTTCGCTTCAACTTCAAACATGTTAGGAAATCGACTGGCACTATTCCATTTTATAAATGCTCTGGCACTTTCTGCCTCTACCAGTCCACCATTATTTATACAGCCACCAGATGCGGGTGTAAAGTTTTTGACCTGGCCAAGCTCTCTTTGGCAGTAGTTGAGTATTTCATCTGGCAGTTTGCTCATCACTGACTATTCAGTGCCTGATCTAAATCTGCAATGAGGTCGTTAGCATCTTCGATTCCTACAGAAAGCCTTAGTAAATTGTCTTTTATACCTGCCTTGGCCCTTCCTTCAGGACTTACCTTACTGTGAGAAGTTTGCTTGGGAGAGGTAATCGTAGACTCTACACCGCCCAGACTCATTGCACTTGGAATTAATTGTAGCTTCTGCACGAAAGCATCAGGATCACCCTGTACCTCGAAAGATAGCATTCCTCCAAAGCCATGCATTTGTTTTTTGGCCAGCTCATACTGCGGGTGGCTCGTTAAACCTGGGTAGTAAACTGCGTCTACTTTTTCATGCTTGGTTAAAAAAGAAGCGATGGCTTGAGCATTGGCGTTTTGCTGATTTACTCGTAGTGCCAGAGTTTTTAAGCTTCTCTCCAAAAGTGAGCAAATCTGAGCGTTTAAGCTTCCACCAAAGTGAATGGCAGATCCCCATACTTGTTTCATAATTTCAGTTGAAGAAACCACTGCCCCACAGCACAGATCGCTATGCCCTCCCAGATATTTGGTGCCACTATGTACCACTATGTCTATGCCCAAATCGATAGGATTCTGGTTTATAGGGCTGGCAAAAGTATTGTCAATAACCGTGATAACGCCCTTTGCTTTGGCTGCTTTAGCAATAGCTTCAATATCGATTAACTTCATCAGTGGGTTAGATGGTGTCTCGATGTAAAGCAGTTTAGTATTGTCTTTAATCACTGAAATAAAATCTTCTGTTTCCAGCGAATCCACGAAATCGTAGCTGATACCATATCGCTCCATCTCATTGGCTATGGCATGATGCGTACCTCCGTACAAATCACTTTGAAAAACTGCATGATCATCTTTCTTCAGCAAGGAAAAGAAAACTGTGGTAATAGCTGCCATTCCAGAACTGAAGATCATACCTTCTTCACCATTCTCTAAAGCCGCTATCTTTTCTGAAACCACTTTCTGGTTTGGGGTATTAAAATATCTTGGGTAAGCGTGGTATTCTACGTTGAGGTAATCAAAGGCACTAGAGGTATATATCGGGGTAATTGTGCCTCTTGTTTTCTCATCATAAATCGTACCTACATGCACGCACTGTGTTGACTTGTTATGTTTCATTTTTTAGATTTCTTATCTCTTTAGTAAAACTAATTCAGGTGGTGATAATAATGGCTAGACTATTTCCATTTAATTACTTCACCATGCTTTTCAATTTTTACATTGTCTGGAATGGCTTCTAAAATTTCCCCGTGCAACGCTTTTACCAGCTTTCTTTTTAAATAGCTTCGGTGCATCACCAGGCTTACTTCTCTCACGGGTTTAGGCTCATCAAAGGATTTTAATTTTCTTTTTGCCTTCTCTTCAAAATCTAAAGTGGCCAGTGCAGGTAGTAAAGTCATCCCACCATGTTTATCTACAATTCTCCTCAAAGCTTCAAGAGACCCACTTTCGTACTTAAACTGGCTGTCTCTTTCTTTGTAAGATTGACAAACATTGAGCACCTGATCCCTAAAACAATGACCTTCATTGAGCAGCCAGATTTCATCAGTAGGAATACCATCAGAAGTCAGTTTGTCTTCATTGTACAAATCACTTGATTCTGACACATAGCCATAAAACTCTTCATAAAACAATGGTTTTGTAATGAGCCCGGGATCATCATAAGGTGTTACGATCAGGCCGATATCAAGTAGCTCATTTTTAAGTTTATGGATAACCTGTTCGGTTATTAGTTCTTCCACCTTAATATTTACATGAGGATATTTTTGTGTGAAAGCATTGATAAATAGCGGCAAAAGGTAAGGCGACAATGTTGGTATAATACCAATATTAAGCTCACCGGCCACCTCTCCTTTTTCATCTTCAACCAGCTCTTTTACCTTCTTTGATTCATTTACCACCAAGCGTGCCTGAGCAATTATTCTTTTGCCAATGTCAGTAGGCACTACAGGTTGTTTACTTCGATCAAAAATTAAAACCCCCAGCTGATCTTCCAGCTTATGTATTTGCATACTAAGGGTTGGTTGCGTTACAAAACACGCAGCTGCAGCCCTACCAAAATGGCGGTAATTGTCTACCGCTATGATATAATCAAACTGAATCAGAGTCATCCTTTAAAATTTATAACTAATCTAAAAAATAATTGATAAAATCTATCGAACATTTATCACAATCATCCATTTTCTAATGTGTTTGATAGTTGTTTGGGCTGTAATTTTAACTCATTGTAAATACCCAATTATTAATTTTTGGATATTAGGCCGTAAGCGCGTAATATACGGTGAATACAGGTTTACTTCATGGAGAAAATAAAGGTTTACATTGCGGATGATCAGACTCTTTTTAGAAAAGGAGTAAGTCGTTTGGTAAAGACATTTGATCAGGTAGAAGAGGTGAAAGAAGCCGGCAATGGAAAGGAACTCCTGGACCTTGTAAAAGAAGAAGTTCCCGATGTGATTCTCATGGACCTTGACATGCCCATTATGGACGGCATAGAAGCCACCGAAAAGGTAATAGGGCGATATCCGCAAGTAAAAATCATAGTGCTATCTATGCACGACAGTCATCAGCATATCTTTTATTTAATGGAGCTTGGTGCTCATGCTTTCCTCTTAAAAAATGCACAACCCGAAGAAGTAGAGGAAGCGATTTTTGCGGTAATTAAGAATGATTTTTATCAAAATGAGCTGGTGGTCGAGGCCCTTCGCAAAGGAGCCATTGCTAGAAAAAAAGCACAAGGCCGACCCATGTTTGATCATCAAATTTCTCTCTCAGATAGAGAGCGCGAAATTCTACTATTGATATGTCGGGAGCTTACTATGAAGGAGATAAGCGAAAAACTGTCGCTTTCTGAAAAAACCATACATAACCATCGTGCCAGGATGATGGACAAGCTGAGTGTCAGAAATACCGTTGGCTTAGTAAAATATGCCTACGAGAGCGGTCTGATTAATTAAAAACCTGCTCAAAACTTACACAAGGAGACGTTAGGTAAATTTACCTAATAGTATAAGCAAAATCCCCCCATTTCTTAACAATCAGGCATCTTTTAAATTGCTGTATATCAGCTGCTTATCTCATATCATAAGAATGACAGGCGGGCAATCGAAAATTCCGCTCTATATCTAATGGTAAATTTCGAAAAAGAAATCAGTCATTTAATTGTTTATGGTATGGAGCGGACTAGAATATTAATTGTACACAGAGATAATAATTCAAGAAGGGAGATTCACAATATTTTGTCTCGTTTTGATTTCGAAATCACCTATGCTGATGATGGGCTTCAAGGCCTGCATACGGCTAAATATATCAAACCACATTTAATTATAAGTCAGGTTGAAATTAGTGGGCTCGATGGTATCGAGCTCGCTTCTCAATGCCGTAAAGAAGAAAGCCTTAAGAATGTGCTTCTTATATTATTGCACGACCAACTTGATCTCAAAATAATAAACGATGCTAAATCTGTAGACGCCAGAGCATTTCTAATCAAGCCTTATATCGATAACTCAATGATCTACGCGATCAAGCGAGCTTTAGGCGAAGAGCATCTTGAAATAAACTTAAGTAAAGCACCCGCAAGCTACGAGTCTTGCAAAAGCCGCGTGATGACCGGTTATAGGTATCACTACGCATAAGGCGCTTTTTTCTTTCATGTGTACCTTTTATCAACATTACCATCTCATAAGTAATAATTAGTACACTATATTGAAATGTTGGTCAGTAGGGCTGGGAACTACAAAATGTTAACCCATGGACTCTATCATAAGTACAGCTGTTGCTGAACTCGGCCAGAAAGAGATATCTGGACCTGACGCGCACAACCAAACCATTGTAAACTACGCCCATGAGAGTGGTTTTAATTGGGTAAATGATGATGAAACACCCTGGTGTAGCATATTTGTAAACTGGGTAGCTAAAAAATCTAACCTTAAAGGCACCAACAAGGCAAACGCCCGTTCCTGGCTTCTTATCGGACAAAATACTGACACAAATCCAGAACCCGGAGATGTGGTGATATTCTGGAGAGAGAGTATTCACTCATGGAAGGGTCACGTTGGATTTTTCTTTGGTTATTCAAAAAGTGGTGATCGTGTCTATTGCCTGGGAGGCAATCAAGGCAACCAGGTGTCAATTTCAGCCTATCCGACCGATACAGTCTTAGGTTTTAGAAGACTGCAACCCTCAACTATTGTATCACTACCCGAGCCCGATCTACAAAAGGGTGACACAGGTGATCAGGTAAAAGCTTTGCAAGACGCTCTTAAAATGGCTGGCTTTAATTGCGGCACATCAGACGGTGATTTTGGCAATAAGACTTTTTCTGCCCTAAAAGAACTACAGTCTGCCAGTGGATTTCTAAAAATTGATGGTGTCTACGGAGCCAAAACCAAAGACTATCTATTTAACATTTTAAACGAATAGAGATGACTGGGAGTGTGGTTTTAGATATCGTAATCGGAATTACCTTTGTCTATTTACTTTATAGCTTACTAGGCACTCTTGTTGCTGAAATCATTGCCACAAATCTCGGATTAAGAGCCAGAAACCTTCACAGTGCTATAAAGAGAATGCTCATGGACAGTGAAGTTACCACGCTGAAATCCTTTGGCAAAAGTAGAAAGGGTGCTCTCATTGATTCATTCTACAACCACCCTGAAGTAAAATTTATGTCTCCTAATAAATTTTTCAGTAAGCCGTCAGCCATCAAAGATGATACCTTTTCAAAAACACTAGTTTTTTTAATTAAAGAACGTGGAGAAGGAGATGAAACAACCAATATCATTAAAACCGGCATCAAAAATTTGGGCATGGACTCATCTACCCAAAAATATGTTGAAAGCTTATTTGAAGATGCCAATCACGATATAGACAAGTTTAAATCTGAGTTAGAGAGATGGTATAATAATACCATGAAGCAAGCTACCGAGTGGTACAAAAGAAATCTCCAAATTATGCTTTTCATAATAGGGCTTGTCATTGCCACACTTTTTAATGTGGATACTTTCAAGATTGTTGAGCAATTATCAAATGACAAAGAGGCGCGAGCTCAGATGGTAGAGTTGGCCAGCACCTATATTAATAATAACCCTATTACAATTAGTACATCCACAACTTTTCAAGACTCATTGAGTCAGGAAGCCTATAATGATCGCATTGATAGTCTTCTGGAAATAAAGAAAACTCTTGATGTTGAAATCGAGAAAACTCAGAACATTCTGGGAGGTGGTAGTTGGTTACCAGACTCGTTAACACTCACAAAAAATGGCAAGTCTACTGTGCCTTTATACATTAATGCGAGCATTCTGCCTGCCAAGGAGATCAAACGGAAAGGAAAAGTCAGATATGCTAATTACAGCTTCCTTGACAAGCTTAAGTATCTTCTAAAAATGTTTGTAACTAACTTTTTTGGCTACGCTGTCACAGCGCTGGCCATTTCTTTAGGAGCACCCTTTTGGTTTGACCTGCTCAATAAGTTTATGAAACTGAGAGGTACACTGAGTGAGAAAACTAATGAAAAGAAATAAAAACTATGGCTTTATTATCAAGGACCGAACTAAAAAAAGAAATTGTTAAGCCTGCACTAGAAACAGTTGCAGGCTTTGACGGTGATTTTGAAGACTTCACATTCGATCATTTTCATGATTTTTCGATGTCAATATTTGTCACAAAAATTAAAGAGTTGCTAAACCAAAAGAACTATGATGTACTGCTTAATGACAATGTAATCGAGCAGTGGGAAACATTTAAAGACACCATAGATTATTTATATAATGAACACTTCGAGTTATGAGAAAATTATTTTTTTTACTTTGTTTAGTAGCGCTAAATGAATCTTTTGCACAGACTAAGCCAGCGTTGGTATATAGCACTGATGTAAACACTGTTGGAGACGCATCTATTATTATTTCAATAATACCGGAAAAACTAGAATCTAAAATTGCCAGCATAAATGATGGTGTATCCTTTAAAATTAGAAATGGTAATGAAGATTTAGTAGCGAGCCTTCCGGATGGAGACAAGAAAGTTAGTCACTCAAGAACTTCTATTAAACTAAGGTTGACTAACCTGACTACAGACCAGCTTCGGGAGCTTCAGACTGGACTGGGCAGTTCAGTGCTTATTTTTTCTAAAGATCTAGAAATAGAACTGGAAGATGAAACAGTTCTTACATATACACAGGAAGAAATTGCTACCTCTTCAGAAGGTAATCTTCTTTTTTCAGAAGAACAGCGTCAAAACTATATTGAAGCTTCAGGTGGTGACTATGCCTTTATGAAAAATCGAATGGAGTTTGGGGTAATACCCAAAAGCGAATCTGATGATAATGAATATAATTTTATGATCGATTTTGCCTACCGCAAAGCATACAACTTTATTAATGGTAATAAGGCATATTTCACAACAGAAGGAGTGCTTTCAACTAACAAAAACGATTCACTCAATATTGTTAAAATATTCCCTCTTAGCTATCGTCTTACCAGCACTTCAAACAAGTCAGAAACGGTAATTGAAACAGGAATTGAAGGCAACCAGGATTTTGACTACTGGCGTATTTCAGCAAATCTAGAGTATCGATTAATATTTCAAAATCTTGTGGATCTTACTGGTGGGAGCAATAGATTAAGGCTAAAACCTGTAGTCACTGCCGGCTTGAAAATATATAGTGAACAAGACAATGAAAGACCTGATGATATTGAATCAAATGAGACATCAGGGCAAGTATTTGGCAAAATATATTATGTGATACCAGTTTTTGACTCTTTTACAATTGTAGCAGATGCCATGGGTTTTTATGACCTTAATGACTCGGTAAATCCAGAAGAAGAATTTAAGTTTAATTACCGAATTTCTTTTGGTTATGAAGTTGAGGGAAAAGGTTTTCAAGCATTAATTACCTACAGAAATGGCGCCACAGAAGTCAATTACCAAACTGACGAACTAATTTCATTCGGAATATTCGCTCAACTTTCAAAATAATACAACAAGGCTATAGTGCATACTTTCATTTCTCACTCAGATAAAGAAATTCCTTTACCAGAGTTTAAAGACTCAATAAGCAAGTAACCCTCAGATATTACGGATTTTGAAGTAAGCCAGTATATTGAACTAGTACAAGAGGTGGACAATTCATATTCTAGATGACTACATCTCTCGAGCG
>NZ_SMMD01000504.1 GCF_009711475.1 Fulvivirga aurantia | reverse complement strand
CAGAAAATCTTTGTTGTAAAGTAGAACTTGTGTGTATGTCATTAGCTCGTCAACTTATTCCCATTACAGATCGTGTAGAGGATAAACTTTTAGTGATGAGTATGGCTGTACTTGCCACGCTCACAGTGTTTTTAGATTCAAATTATCCATTGGGAGTGGCGGCTGGCATTCCTTATATACTGATCGTTTTAATATCTTTTGAATATAAAAATCAGCCCTTCATTCTTTTAACTGCAACATTCTGCTCTGCACTTACAGCTGTTGGATTCTATTTTTCTACATATAGCATTTCGCCCGAAATGATGTTCGTCAATCGATTAGTAATTTTTGGTACAATATGGATTACTACCGGCCTGCTCATCTCGCTAAGCCGTCAACGTAGGGTACTTATAGAAGGCAATAAAGATTATGACAAAACGGTCAATGAGCTTGAGCAAGTAATGGAAGAGCTCGAAAGTAAAAAATCTGCCCTTGAAGAAACTGAGCAGATTTTCAGAAAAGTAATCAATCACTCCCCTATTGGTATCGCACTCATCGACCTGGAAGGCATTTGTATAGAAGCCAATGCAGCGCTTTGCCAAATTTTAGGCTATTCGCAACAAGAGTTACACGGGACAGACTTCAGGTCATTAGGCCACTCAGAAAGCAGAGGTGAAAACTCAGAGAAAAGAACCCTCCTTTTACACGATGAAATTAAAACCTACGAAATAATCCAGCGCTATAAACACTTCGAAGGCAAGTACATCTGGTGTCAGGAAAATGTATCTCTAATAAGAGATGAGAATAACGAACCGTCTTACTTTATCACCCAAATACAAGACATTACAGAACGAAAAAAGGCCGAGGCCAAGGTCAGCACTTTTAATAAGCGACTTGAGAAAAAAGTCGCGCAACGCACCAAAGAATTAAAAAGAGCAAAAGAGCAGTTTGAGGACCTATATCATAACTCACCCGATATGTATGCCTCAGTGAGTACAAAAACAAAATGTATTACAGCCTGCAACGATACCTTTCTCAAAAACACCGGCTATAAAAGAAGTGATGTTATCGACCAACCCTATAAAAAATTCTACCACTCCGACTGCTACCCCGCTATAGAGGTGGCGCTGCAAGAGTTTTTTAAGAACGAAGAAGTAAAAAACGCAGAGCTGATACTACTGGATAAGGCCGGAAACAAAGTTGATGTCCTGCTCAATGTTACAGCCATAAAAGATGATGAAGGCAACATAATAGAAAGTCGCTCTTGCTGGAAAGACATTACCAAACGAAAGCAAGCCGAGCAAGAAGTGCTGGAACTCAACAATCAACTCAAAATAAGATTAGAAAACCTCGACACCGTAAATAAGGAGTTAGAATCATTTAGCTATTCAGTATCGCATGACCTACGCTCACCGCTGCGCACAATTCACGGCTTTTGCGAAGCTCTGGAAGAAGACTATAGCGATCAGCTTCCGGATAAGGCGAGAGATTACCTGCGTAGGGTTGTAGGGGCTAGTAAGAGAATGGGGCAGCTCATCGATGACATTCTGAATCTATCACGGATCTCAAGAAAAGATTTTAAAGCAACAGAAATAGATATTACTGTGCTGGCAAAAGAAGTGGGGCGTGAGCAAATGCAACTGGCGCATTCTAATGCCACAATCGAAGTAGAGGATGGCTTGAGGGCAAAAGGAGATATCGGCCTTATAAAAATTGCTTTTGAAAATTTAATTGGCAACAGTATTAAATATGCCGACAAGGAGCGTCCACTCAAAATTGAAATCGGCTCAAAATCTATCAATGATATCACTACGTATTTTGTAAAAGACAATGGTGTTGGTTTCGACATGAACTATGTCGACAAGCTTTTTGGTGCTTTTCAACGCCTGCACTCTGACAAAGAATTTTCCGGAACAGGGATTGGCCTTGCCACGGTAAACCGGATCATCAGTAGACATAATGGGCGTATCTGGGCTGAGAGTGAAATTGATAAAGGCTCTACCTTCTACTTCACATTATTGAAAAAATAACAGCAAGCATTAGCTCTTGTACTTATGGAAAAAGAACTAAACATACTTGTAGTTGAAGATTCAGAAAACGACTATTTACTCCTGTTGCGAGAGCTGGAGAAAGTCCACTTTAATGTGAAAGGTTTTCGTGTGGAAGACTCAAAAGAACTAAACGATGCACTTGAGAGTAGGCCTTATGATATTATTATAAGTGACAACAATTTACCTAGCCTAAACGCACCTAAAGCACTTGAAATCTCACGGGAGAAATCCAGTGCGCCATTTATTATCGTTTCCGGAACCATAAGCGAAGAGGCAGCCGTAAGTGCGATGCGCATGGGCGCAAGCGATTATATATTTAAAGGCAACTTAAGCAGGTTATTACCCGCCATAAGAAGAGAATTAAAAGATGTAGAAAACCGGGAAAAGAGGCATCAGGCAGAAGTTGCTCTTCAGCGCTCAGAAGAACAGTTTAAAACACTTGCAGAAAGTATTGGCGACATGTTCTTTGCCCTAAATCAGGACTTGTATTGTATCTACTGCAACAGCCAGGCTGCTAAAAAAATGGTTGTTGAAGAAGGTACCGCAGTAGGTAAACACATACATCAGCTCCTTCCCTACTTACCTAAAAAAGCCGAGAAGAGCATTTTAATCACACTTAACGAAGGTGAAAAATCTTCAGTAACCGTTGAGCTTGATGATGCCAACAAAACCTATGCAGAAATTACCTGCTACCCATTTAGTCATGGTGTCTCGATCATCATGAAAGATATAACACAAATACGTAAGACCGCTATCAAACTTAAAAAGGCAAATCGTGAGCTTTCTACATTTATGTATCGATTATCTCATGACCTTAAAGGGCCTGTAGCCTCAATGATGGGTCTGGTAGACCTCGCCAGCAAAGATCTTGAGGGCGAAACAGCTCAGGATTATTGCATCATGCTCGATAAATGTGCAAAAAACCTCAAGACTGTCTTAGAAAGCCTCCTCGATATCACAAAAATAAAAGCTGGTGATTTAAATGTTGAGAATGTAAGCCTAAGACACACAACCCATGACGTCTTAGAAAGACTACAATATATCATTGACGAAAATAGCGCTCAGGTAATAATGCCTGAGGAAGACGTAAATCTCTGTATTGACCCCATATTTCTGACAAGTATAATTCAAAATCTTACTGAAAATGCTATCAAATATGGCGGGAAGAAAAACCTTAAACCCATAGTTACATTTAGCTGGAAAGAAAAACATGACCACGTAGCAATTGAAGTAGCAGACAATGGCCCGGGCATTGATAAAGCATTGAAAAAGAAAATCTTCGATATGTTTTATAGAGCCGATGAGACCAAGTCTGGCAGTGGACTGGGACTTTATATCGTAAAAAATGCTGTCGATACTATCGGAGGGTCT
>NZ_SMMD01000484.1 GCF_009711475.1 Fulvivirga aurantia | reverse complement strand
GTTAGATTCTAAAATTCCTGAAGGGCCATTATCAGAAAAGTGGTCGAAACATAAGTTTAATATAAAGCTGGTAAACCCGGCTAATAAAAGAAAATATGATGTCATTGTAGTAGGAACAGGTTTGGCAGGAGCTTCTGCTGCAGCCTCGTTCGGAGAATTAGGATACAATGTAAAAGCATTTTGTTTTCAGGATAGTCCAAGAAGAGCACATAGTATTGCTGCCCAGGGAGGTATCAACGCTGCCAAAAACTATCAAAATGATGGCGATAGTGTTTTCAGGCTATTTTACGATACTGTAAAAGGTGGTGACTATAGATCAAGAGAAGGTAATGTGCACAGACTTGCTGAAGTAAGTGTTGACATTATAGATCAATGCGTAGCACAGGGCGTACCTTTCGCTAGAGAATATGGTGGCTTATTGGCCAATAGATCTTTTGGTGGAGCTCAGGTATCACGTACTTTCTACGCCAGAGGCCAAACAGGACAGCAATTACTACTTGGAGCCTACAGTGCTTTAAGCAGACAGGTTTCTAACGGAAAAGTAACTTTATTTCCTAGAACCGAGATGCTTGACGTTGTCATGGTCGATGGTAAGGCAAGAGGTATCGTAACAAGAAATCTAACAACCGGTAAAATAGAATCTCATAGTGCGCATGCTGTTGTACTAGCAACCGGTGGATATGGAAACGTATTCTATCTTTCGACCAACGCTATGGGCTCCAATGCTACTGCAGCATGGAGAGCTCACAAAAAAGGCGCATTCTTTGCAAACCCTTGTTTTACACAAATACACCCTACTTGTATTCCTGTTTCTGGTGATCACCAGTCGAAGCTTACGCTAATGTCGGAGTCTCTAAGAAACGATGGACGTGTATGGGTACCGAAGGAAGAATCTGATAGTGAGAAAATCAGAAAGGGTGAACTAAAGCCTACTGATCTACCTGAAGACAAGAGGGATTATTACTTAGAAAGAAAATATCCATCATTCGGTAACCTTGTACCACGAGATGTGGCTTCAAGGAACGCCAAATATGTTTGCGATGAAGGTCGAGGTGTAAGTAAAACTGGTTTGGCAGTATATCTTGATTTTGCTGACGCTATTAAGCGTGATGGTAGAGATACAATATCAGGCAAGTATGGTAACTTATTTGATATGTATCAGCAAATCACGGGTGAAAATCCATACGAAACGCCAATGATGATCTACCCGGCAGTACACTATACCATGGGTGGTCTATGGGTTGATTACAACTTAATGACTACTGTACCTGGTTTGTACTCAATCGGTGAGAGCAACTTCTCAGATCATGGTGCCAATAGATTAGGTGCTAGTGCACTCATGCAAGGTTTGGCAGATGGTTATTTCGTAATTCCTTACACAATTGGTGATTATCTTGCTCAAACGCCTTATGATAAAATCCCTACCGATCATGAAGCTTTCAAAAAAGCAGAGGCTGATGTAAGAGAAAAAATTGATAAACTTCTCAGCATCAAAGGGAATAAGACGGTTGACCAGTTTCACAAAGAATTGGGTAACATCATGTGGGAATACTGCGGTATGTCTCGAAATGCAGAAGGTTTGAAAAAAGCTAAAGGCCTTATTCAAACACTTAGAAAAGAATTCTGGGAAAACGTAAAAGTAATCGGTGAAAACGAGGAGTTAAATCAATCTCTCGAAAAAGCCAACCGTGTAGCTGACTTTTTAGAATTAGGTGAGCTTATGGTTGACGATGCGCTTAATAGAACAGAATCATGTGGCGGACACTTTAGAGAAGAGTCTCAAACAGAAGAGGGTGAAGCCAGAAGAAAAGATGACGAGTTTTCTTATGTCGCTGCCTGGGAATATAACGGCCCAGAGCAACCTGAGACTTTAAATAAGGAAGACTTGATATTTGAAAATGTTAAACTGACACAAAGAAGCTATAAATAGTTAATTTGTTATCCGTTAATGGTCAGTAGTGTAAAATCTTTTGAAGATTTAGAATGTTGGAAATCATGTAGAGGATTAAGGCAGTTGGGAAAGAAATTATTAGTATCATTCCCAAATGACGAAAAATACAGATTGACAGATCAGATCACTAGAGCATTAAGGTCAACAACATACAATATAGCTGAGGGTTATGGCAGATTTCATTATCAGGAAAATATCCAATTTTGTCGGATAAGTCGTGGCTCTTTACATGAATTGATTGATCACTTTATAATTGCCCGAGAGGAAAATTTTATAAGTGAGACAAATTATAAGGAAATAAAAATACAGATTGATAAATGCTTAGCAATTTTAAATGGATATATCAATTATCTTCATAAGGCTAAGAACAGATAACTATTAACATTTAACTGTAATCATGAAAATTACACTCAAAGTTTGGAGACAAAAAAACGCCAACGACAAAGGTGGATTTAAAAATTATACACTCGATGATGTTTCACCAGACATGTCTTTCTTAGAAATGTTTGATGTACTCAATGAGAAACTTGTAGCGCAGGGTGAAGACCCGGTACATTTTGATCATGACTGTAGAGAGGGTATTTGCGGTATGTGTAGTATGTACATAAATGGAAAGCCACACGGTCCGCAACAAACAACAACGTGCCAGCTACACATGAGATCTTTTAAGGATGGTGATACAATCACTGTTGAGCCATGGAGAGCTAAGGCCTTCCCTATTGTGAAAGATTTGGTTGTAGACAGAGGTTCCTTTGACAGAGTAATACAGTCAGGTGGATATGTATCTGTAAACACGGGTGGTGTACCTGATGCTAATGAGATACCGATTCCTAAGAAAATTGCTGATGAAGCATTTGATGCTGCAACCTGTATCGGTTGTGGTGCATGTGTTGCTGCTTGTAAAAATGCCTCTGCCATGCTTTTTGTAAGCGCAAAAATATCTCAGCTTGCTATGTTACCTCAAGGACAGGTTGAGCGTAAAACTAGAGCAGAGAATATGGTAGCTCAAATGGATGAGGAAGGATTTGGAGCATGTACGAATACAGGAGCATGTTCTGCAGAGTGCCCTAAAGGTATTAGCCTTGAGAATATAGCACGAATGAATAGAGAATATTTAGGAGCAAAAGCAAAATCAGATAATTTAGACTAAGTTCTTATTTGATTATAGAGACATAAAAAGTAAAGGCTACTCGATCGAGTAGCC
>NZ_SMMD01000370.1 GCF_009711475.1 Fulvivirga aurantia | reverse complement strand
GTTGATGACTGCAGCAGTTGCTTGTGATTCACCTAAAAAAGAGTCAGAGGCTGAAGCTGAAGACACTACAATGGTTGCTGAAGACACAGAAAGCGAAGCCAAAGAGGAAAAAGATGATGCGCCAATAGCTAGTCCGAGAATGAAGGCTGAAGGTACTGTCGGTACAGCTACCGTGAAGATAGATTATGGGTCACCAGCCGTAAAAGATAGAAAAATATGGGGTGGTCTTGAAGAGTATGGTGTGGTTTGGAGAGCTGGAGCCAATGAAACTACAGCGATAGCGTTCAGCGAAGATGTGACTATCGATGGTAATAAAGTACCTGCAGGTAAATATGGCATTTATATGATACCTAGAGAAAACGAGCCTTGGACCTTAATTATCAATAAAGATTGGGATCGTGAAGAGCACGGAGCGTGGGGTGCCTACAACTACAATGAGGAAAATGATATAGCGAGAGTTGAGGTTTCTCCTGAGTGGGTTGACGAAAATCAGGAAAGGTTGACTTACTCTGTAGAAGATGGCTCGATAAAATTTGCCTGGGAAAAAGCGAGAATTTCAGTGCCTGTTGAGGGCGCTGGTTCAGCAGGTTGATTTATCTGAATGAGATTAATGAAGGGGCTTTTAAGCCCCTTTTTTATTGTTCTTTTTTTTATTTTTATTAAAAATAATAGACCTATGAGAATCAACGAACCCACCTTAATACTCGATGAGGATAGGTGTAAGAGAAATATTGAAAAGATTGTAGATAGGGCTAACAAAGCTGGGGTCATATTTCGACCTCATTTTAAAACACACCAATCTACAGAGATAGGAGAGTGGTTTTATAAGAAAGGTGTAAGGTCTATTACAGTATCATCACTAGCCATGGCACGCTATTTTGCAGATGCAGGCTGGGAGGAGATCACAGTTGCATTTCCTGTGAATATTCTAAAAGCTCGGGCGATTGATGAACTTGCAGAACAGGTTAGACTCAATTTGCTGGTAAGTGAATCGGCCGCGATTGACTTCCTGCAAGAAGAAATCAGAAATCCATTGCACGTTTACATCGAAATTGACAGTGGGCAACACCGATCAGGGCTCTCATACAGTAATAAGGATGAAATACAACGATTAATTGAAAAGCTAAAAATATCCGATCAGGTAAAGCTAAAGGGGTTTTATACTCATGCCGGTCATACATATGGTGCCAGGTCTGGCAGAGAGGTAAATGAAATTGCTGCTAAAGCAAAAACAAATTTTTTGGCTCTTAGGGATCTGGAAGTAGTAAAAAACTATGCTTACGATTTAGAATTTTGCTGGGGAGATACACCGTCCTGTAGCACTTGGGAAACATATGAAGGATTAGACGCTATAAGCCCGGGAAATTTAGTGTTTTATGATGTAATGCAGTATAACATCGGGGCGTGTGATTTACGTGACATAGCGGTGGCATTAGCTTGTCCGGTTGTGAGTAAAAAAGAAGCAACCGGTGAGTTGATTATTCATGGCGGAGCTATCCATTTTTCTAAAGATTATATTGAGAAAGACAATGTTAAGCAATTTGGAGTACCAGTAGACTCGAATACCTGGCAACCTCTCTCTGGTGGATATGTAAGTGCTTTATCTCAGGAGCATGGTATAGTGAAGCTTCAAAAAGAGGATTTTGAAAAATATAAAGTTGGAGATGTGTTGTTCGTGCTGCCAGTACACTCATGTCTCACAGCTCAGGCTATGGGGGAGTACTTAACTACTTCTGGTAAGTATATAGACCATTATGCACAAAAAAACCGTGGCTAAGCACGGTTTTGTTATTTGTTGGCAATTTAAAATTAGTTTACCAGATACTTTTGTGCTCTTTTCTTTAAATAATCCCGGTCAGCGGTGATAGATGGGTCAGAGAAGATTTTGGTAGACAGCTCTCCGATTACACCTTTCTTGTAACCAAGTCTTTCAGCTATACTTTCACAAAATACAATCTCACTTTTAAAAACCTGACCATCAATTTTCATCAATTGCACGATATGATATAAATGTTCAAATTTTTGATCATCAGTTAGCGTGCTTAAATCACCGATTGGTCTTTTTGGGTGCTTAAGCATTTCTTC
>NZ_SMMD01000759.1 GCF_009711475.1 Fulvivirga aurantia | reverse complement strand
CTGTCCGATAAAACCCATTCATTCATAGCATTTGTTACCAACCTGTTCATTTCAGTTCGTACTCAATTTCTATTATTAGCCTAGGTCTCTTAAATTCAGGGTCGTTCAAAGGACAGAATTTGACCAATCTAGGTAAATTACAATCTCCTATTTTGGAAAATTCAGCGATATAGAGTTCGTCATTTGTTGAATGCCCTTTTGCTGAATAACCATGTATTATGAGCTTACCTTCAACTCTTTCAGTTTGATTTGTTGGCCCTTTAATTATTCTGATTTCTTTAAGATAGTGGTTTAAATATTCCTGTCCAGACTCAACATGAATGACACTGTCAGATTTGGTCGTCTTATCATCTGATGAAAAGTACGGAAATGTAGTTACACCCGTTAAGTTCTTGCTCGTTGAGGAATGGTACAATTGTTTATCCTTCTCCTCCCTAGGATATTTATTCTTAACGTTTCCAAGTGAATCATACTGTAACACAGTAATGGTAAAGGTTCGTCCAATTACATTTTCTAGCGCGCATTTTTGATATTCAAACAATGGCTCAATTCGTTCTTCTTCTTTAGCAAGTATTTCTTCAGGGATTGTGTTGGTGATATCCATTTTCATCAGCTGTATCATAGTAGATTTTAATGGTTCATAGGGTTGGACCATAGTGAAGTATCCCCAAATCTGAATTCCTTTACCAATTGACTGACTTCCCTGAGGTGTTTGAAAAAACATCATATGTTCAAAGAAAGAGCCACCAATATTTACATTGTCGATAATCTTTTCAGTGGAGTTATCAGAGTCTTTAATTTCTAACTTGAAATAGTTCTTCGTCCTTACTTTTCTAGGGTCTCCTATGAGCCAGTAAGACTTGACAACCTTCTTTTTATTTGTTGTTTTAAAAACGTAAATGGGATTGTTGTGGAGATATTCGGATAAAAGTACGTGCTTAGTTTGATTTTCTTTGTTGTCAAAGTCAGGATGTTTTGCAATTAGACGTTTCAACGGATCATTGAAATACACCTTCGTGGTTAAACCATTGACTTTGAATTTATCTACCTCTTGATAGTTCGATAATTCCTGAGCTTGGCAGAAAAAACTACCTAAAAGCAATATAAGTACTAATAATATTCGCATTGATTCTTTGTTCGTGCAGCTTATGGTTGGTAACGCCCCTGTAAGGCGCGTTTATTTACTTGTTTTACAGGGCATAAAACTAGCACGATTTGGGTTTAGAACCTAGTCGAGATGCAAGCAGCTTAAGACACCCCGTTATGACAAGTAGTCCGCAAGTTAAGAGATGAATGTGGATGTGGAAAGCTAACCCAAAACGTGCGGTGGAGAAGCACCAAAGCATTTAAGGATTTCGCACGGTGAAGTCCAAATGCGCTCTTACAATTTGTTAGCCACATTATAAAATTTCTATTTCGCGTTCAACAACAAAGTCCGATGATTTGATGTAAGTCCTTACAGAATAAGTGTTATCATTAACATCTAAAATTTCAATAGTCACCACATCTCCTTTTACTCCTCTAAAAATTTCAGGTCCGCTTATAAACTGTTTATTTCTAAGTTCATAGGTGCAGCCGTCCAACCATACAATATCAAACTTTGCTTCATAGTTGAATTGTTCGTTTACTTCAGTTTGATGGGTCTTTGACCTTGTTATATAGGATGTACCCGTTTCAACAGTGGTAAGTTTAAACTTTCCAGTTTTTACATCTTCGCATTTGTTTTTCGCATATCTACAGGATAAAGTAGCTAATGAGAGGGTTATTATAATTATGGTCGATAATAATTTTGACTGCATCATTGTGGCTAACGCCCGGCTAGCACGCTGTATGCCTCCCGGACTAATTTGAGATGCAAGCTAATGAATTCTGTGTTTTGAGCCAAGTTGCACAGACTTTCGCAAAGACATTTCCGCACCCTTTCCTGCCCGAGTCTGCTCGAGGGCCACGCACGGCAATAACCCCCAGGAAGACCTGCTGTTTTACAGCCAAGAACACAAACACAGAATGAATGGGCGAGTAGCAGTTACTAACCAGCAAAGCACTTTAGCATATGCGTTGCTAGGTAATGTTATGCACATTTAAAGTGATATTTATGTAAACACAGCATTGTGATTTCTTTCATATTTTTTGGGGTTTGGAATGATTGTTAATTCTGAAATTCGTCCATTTTTAAAAGTTAAGTATGATTCGAAATCTGTCTTATTAATCCTGAATGTCATTATCTCCGATCGAGATATTCGTTTATCATTAAGAAGTAATGACTGAGGTAAATGTTCATTATCCTCTGACCTAAACTCTACTAAAAGTTTTCGTTTATTGTAAAATCTGTGTTTGGTATTAAAAATCGCAATCTGCTTATCCATGAGGCTCTTTTCATTCTCATCTTTTTTTTCAATGTATTGTTGGATAATCTGTTTTTCCAGGGGAGTGAAGTTTTTAGTTTTCTTGTATTTAATCGAATTTGAACTAAAAGTATTCGGAAGCTTAAAAAAGAGAAAAAGTATACCAAACCCCACAAAAACGATCAAGCTAAAAATAAAGAACAATCCCGCACCCATTTAACTATATATATGTTGATTGTGCATAACGTTCAGGTAAAATGCTGTGTGGCCCGAATTTTTTTAATGGCACTAAAGTAGCGATTCTGGCTCAGGCTCACAACGGTCCAGATGCAGCACGTTCCACAAGCATTTTTCCGAGTGGCAAGAATAAAAGTAGAAAGCACTGACCTTTCAAAAAGCCAGAAATCGCGGTTCAGTTGCACTGAAAGTGGCAGATGGGCTGTAGTCACATGCATTTTTACCGCTTGTTAGGCACTTTAATTTTCAATTGCCCTGTTCAGTTCGTTCACCAAGGAGCTAATAAGTTGGTTCAATGGTGGCGTTGCTTGACTCATGTCATCAAATTTCTGTTTATTGTCGTCAGTAATGAAAGCAACAAACTCACCAGTTCTTAGGTCAAAAACGGTGAGGTTACCTGAAATTGATATGCTTCCGGTGTTGTTTAGTTTCGTCACTGTTCTGCTGTCGATTTTAGAAAAGATGAAGACTAAATCTGTGTTCCTACATCCCTTCTGAAGTTCCAGTTTTTCACTGTCAGTTATAGGGCTATATAAGTTTGATTTTGTCTTGACAAGTTTAGAAAGGTCGGAGTATAAAGTTCTGCTAGCAACTTCGTTAAAAGCTTCATGATTCATCAGGTTGTGTTCAAGTTCCGTTTGACAACATACTGCGAAGGATGATGAAAGAACTTCTTCAATCAGATTGTTAAAATCTTGGTCTGGGTTTCCTTGTTCGTCAAAATACGGTGTGAATGAAATCGTCTTAATCTCTTCTGGCTGGTATTGTTTGTTGGTCGTTACCTTTTGTGCATGTGCTAGGTTAACAAAGGGCAAATAGATAATAAAAAGCAAATATTTCATGGTGCGGTATTGTGCCTAACGACCAGCTATGATGAGTGGGGATTAGAATGCACTAACCCTTCCTCTCGCAAATAGCCACGCCTTGATTTAAATATAAAACTTGTGGCGGACTTTCCAAGTGCCCAAGAAAGTATCCTGGCTGATAAGACCCCATTCATTCATAGCATTTGTTGGCATTTCGTTTTTCAATTAAAGATTACTTGTTCAGTAGTATCGCTCAAAACTTGTCCATTTTCAAATGTTAATCGTAGAATGAATTGAGTTGCACTAGTTATAGGTTCAGCGTCCAAAACAGCTAGGTTAAGGTAAGTGAACCTTGTGTCTAAAGAGTTGTAATAGTCATTGTTGGAAAAGCTATTATTTATGATGTCAACTAGATTATTATTAAAAGAAAACTCGGATTGGTTTTCTCCACATTGTTCGAATGCACCACCGTTCTCAACACATTCTTTAATTACTCTATGATATTCGAAAAGATCGTTCAATGGTGATCCTTCAGGATGTGTTGAATCAAAATCAGATGTTGCAAAAATGTTCGCATCAAGAATTCGATTGTTCAATTGGGGTATAATGTCATCATCACAATCATAAGCAAGAGCCGAATTATAAATTCCTGCACTTGGAGTAACTTGAGCTAATATTTCAATATCAAAGAGTATTCTAATACTGTATTCTGAATAATTTATTCCAGAGCCTTCTTCAATTTTATCCAGTGTTATTGGATTGAAGTTAGAAATATTCATTTCAGTTAGCTCGAAATTCTCAACAGGTGGATCATCGCAGCAACTCTGAATTATTGCAGCAGCATTGATTAAGCCAACCACTAAAAGAGATTTGTATAAAATTCGAGGGTTCATATTTATATCGCAATGAATGCCAACGGTGTGCATATAGCTTGTGGCGGTTTCGGAGCACTTTTCTGTCCGCTGAAACCAAAGTTGGTAACGGAGCAAAAACCATTATGGTAACCGTTCACCCGCCATAAGCTATATGTGTTGTTGTGCACTGGCCTTTTATTTTTTTATTGTTTCAACTTGTCTTTTCACAAAGTCAATATACGCTTTGTTTTTAAAGTCAAACCAATTTTGTCTATAGTCAGAGTAGTCAATTAAATTCTTAAAGTTCCGAAAGGGTTTTCGTTTCGAAATTGCGTTCAAAATTTTTTTCTTAAAACTCTCATCTGCTAATGAATATGCAAAATTTTCAATCACGCGATAACTTTCAAACGATTCCATTTTTTCAATCCGCTCATAATTGCCCCATTCATTTTCAATTCTGTCAATAACATCTTGCCAAGGTTCAGGGTCAAAATATGGGTCGTTCGGGTCAGGGTGGGAGTCAATTCTTCCAGTCGGCCGATGGTAAAAACAGATCATTCCGGTGTCCAGTAGTTCGGCAATTTCTATAATCTGTTTCTCCTTAATCGTCATGTTTTTCGGCTTGTGCACAACGACCCAGATATGGCGCTGTGGCCTCCGAGCTTTATTAATTGTGATAAAAGTAGCTTATCTGCCGATGCGATCAAAGTATTAGATGCCTGCTGCGCCATTCAAGATCAACCTTCCCACGAGCAGGAGAGAGTAGAAAGCACATCAGTCCCTTGGCGGTAGATAAGCGGGCTGTTCTGCAGAAACTTGGCAGATGACTAAGTAAGGCCATGCGCTATATCGTATGTTGTGCGCTTTTTAATAATGAAAGTCCAATAATTCCAAAACCAACAAAGTATAGGATCCAAGAAAGTTGATTCAGTTGATGCGGATAGTCAAATAGTAAAGCTATATCTAGTATTCTGTCCAGAATTATTAATAGGCCGACTGAAAATATAATCCATTTGTAGCGTGGAGCGAGCTTGTAATCACCTCCAAGAAGAGTAAAGCCTATCGCACCTATAACTAACGTGATAATACCCTTAATTAGCATAGAGTCAGACTCTGCATTAATTTCTGAGAAGCCCAATGATGTCCATGAAAAGCCACTAATTAAAAGCAAAATTACCCCTGCTTTAGAGGTTGAGTTTTTTATTAATAACATTAGAGCGATACAGAATACGCAAATAATTAGCCCTACGCCAAGATAGTTAAAGTAAATAAGCCATTTGTTCTCCGACAGTCCTTCAATGTTATATGAAACCAATCCCATTACTGAATTATTAAGATTCGCATATAAAATGGGGTCTGATAGAAGGAAGAATATGGTAAATCCAAATAATATAAGTAGTGGAATTGATACTCCAAGTATTCCAACAGTTCTAATGTTCATTTTCATCCGTCATAATTGCGCACAACATCCGAGTATACGCTATGGCATATACTTACATTGTGTAAAATGCTAATCTATTAAATTTTTTATATTTTTTAGACTGTTTACCGCTACATGCGTGTAGATTTCAGTTGTTCTGCTTGAGTTATGACCCAATAGCGACTGTATATAGCGTAAGTCGACACCTTCTTCCAAAAGATGTGTGGCAAAACTATGTCTTAACATGTGGGGAGTCACCCGTTTCGAGATTTTGGCGTTCGCGGCAGCCCTTTTTACAATCTTACCCACACTCGTAGCACTATATTTTTTGCCTTTTGCACCCTCAAAAAGGTATTCCTTTGGCTTGTATATGGAGTAATACGCTCTAAGCTCATTTAACAAATTATCACCTAATAAGGTAAACCGATCCTTGCCACCCTTTCCATTCACAACTTTGACAAGCATCCGATCACTGTCAATATCAGCTATTTTTAAATTCAATAACTCACTTCTTCTTACACCAGCACTGTATAGGAGCTTTAAAATACATTTGTGTTTAATATTGTCTGTTGAGGCAATCATTTGTAACACCTTCTCCTTGCTCAGTACTTCGGGCAAACGTTCCTTCTTCATGGGTCTTTCTACACTATAAAACCTATTGGGCATGCCTAAAACCACTTCATAATAAAACTTTATAGCATTAATACTCTGGTTTATGTAAGAATCAGAAAACTCACAGGCTACCAACTGTTGTAGGTAGAACTGTATTTCCTTCTCGCTGATATCGAGCAAGTCGAGGGGTTTATAATGATTTATAAACTTCTCGAAATGAGTGATATACGTGCGGCATGTATTTAAGGAATATTTTTTAAGCTCTAGTTTTTGAAAAAATGCCTCAGGGCAGGGGCGATACCCTTCATAAAGTTTTCTTTTTCGATAAAACGAAATATTAGGAGTGTCATTTTGAGAAATATTATGTCGCTTGTGAGCGAAATGAGCACTATTGATCCAGGCTACACCCTTAAACTGTTTGTAAATAGCCTCATAGTGAGTAGGGGTGTTGGGGATATACAACATGCCAAATTCCTCACTCCATTTACGGTCGGGCAACGATTTAGCCAAAGCGTTTATCACCTTATCAGGATAAAATTTCAGGCCTATACATCTTTTGCCCTTAATCAGCAGGTGCTTGAGAGAAATGGTGCGCGTTTTTTGAGCATTCATAGGCGCTATACTCGCTATTGAGTTGGACGCAACAAAAAATAACCGTAGAATTATACGTATAATTCTACGGATAATACTGTCACATGAAATATTGTTTAGCTTGTGAGGAAGAGCTTGAGGGTAGAGTAGACAAAAAATACTGCTCTGAATACTGTAAAAGTGCCTACCACTACGAAAGAAATAAACAGAAAGAAAAAACCTTGTTTAGGAAGATTGATGACCAACTTAAATTAAACAGGAAAATCCTTCGAAAATATAATACGGCCGGCAAAGCCACGGTGCGTAAAGCAGTCTTGCATAACAAAGGTTTTAATCCAAAGTATTTTACTCACGGCTGGCGAGCTAAGAACGGCAACCTTTGGTTGTTTTGCTATGAGTATGGGTTTATGAAAAGAGTAGAAAACGAAAAAGAAAAATACGTACTGGTAACCTGGCAGCCATACATGGAAGATTAAATGCTGAATTAACGATTGTCGGCATATATTGCAACAACGAAACCCAGCCTTATTTTTCCAAACCTCTCTTTTAAGTAAAAAGATA
>NZ_SMMD01000621.1 GCF_009711475.1 Fulvivirga aurantia | reverse complement strand
ATTTATCTGATTATTGTTTAAAATCGCCTTCCAACTGCCACTTTTTCTTTAAACAACTGCACCTCACCGCTGGCATCAAACACTTCGAAAAAAATAAGATAGTAACCCAAATCAACCCTGCTGCCATCCTCGTTGGTGCCATCCCACGTAAAGAACCCTTTATCAGATAAAAAATAGTTTTGGGCGATAGTTTTAACCAGCCTTCCCTGTATGTCATACACCATGACAGTAGCAGCTTTTCTCGCATTAGGAAAATTATAAGATATGCTCGTGAAGTTATTTGATGTACTTAATGGGTCGATGATTTTTGGTTCTATCTCTATACTTTCGTTATTTATTAAAGCTTCTCTCCTTGATTGCGAGTTTTCGTAGCCTGGTGTAGCAAAGCCTACTGATGCTACGGCAGATTTCCAGTTGCTTTTATTTTCGGCTGATACTTCTGTATTTACTCTTTCAAGAGAAGTGCCTTCTGTATCATCTAATAAGGGAGAGTGCAGTTCATCATTGTAAGAAAAGGCGTCAATATATTTTTTACTGCCTAACATTAAAACTACCACACCTTCATTGTCGACATATGTGGGCAAATCAGTACTTACTAAATTTTCGGCCCTGCTTAATGGATACTGCTCTTTAAGAATCATCTCATCTTCCGTAAAAGCCACATAATCACCTGGTGCCATAATAAATGGTTCTTCTGCTACTAGTTTTGATGATATAATAGATAATGAATCTTCGGTATATTCACCTCTAGCCAGATAGACAGAGTCAAGTGTGATATATTTATCCGACCGATTGTACACCTCAACAAAATCAACTCCTTCTGGCCGTGGATCATAAAGCACCTCGTTTATTATGAGATTTTGTGGGCTTGGGGTTTCAGGAAGCCTGAAGTTGACAGTATTCTCCGTAATCAAATTACCGCTGCAATCTTTAACACCGTCAACTGCAATGGTATATATTTCATCAGGAATCATTGAGCTATTCAGAGACAAAACCACAGACTCTAAATCTGCTACTGGATAAGTTTTGTTGACAGCTAATTCTGGAGTGAGGTTAATAGTGGCCTTTATTATAGAATTTTCTTCAAGCCGTTCATTAAATCTAATCAAAAGGCTATCTGTTGAAAGAGCCCATGCATTTATTAACATTGGTCCGATAAGATCAGGGTTATCACTTTTTACAGAATTTTCTATACCCGGGGTACCTCCCTCGGAGTTTTCTGAAGCATCCCAATTCTTATCTCCCCCACATTTATTTTCCGGATCTATTAATTCTAAAGACCAACCCCCTTCTTTTTTTGTAGAGCTTCCATACCAAGTATCATCAAACGCTACAGAATCAACAGTTGCACCGAGTTCATTTTTAAGGGTGAGCACATCTCCGGGATTGTTTAAACTAGGCCACGGGCTTAGGCCTATTACATGTCCATAGCTTTCAAAAAGTGATGTATCACTTGAAGCACAGATTAATATATACTGACCCGGGTAGATATAATCAGAAGGAAGAACTGTAGATGATTTAGCGTCTGCATATATCCAGTTTTTGAGATCAATGACATTTTCGCTCCTGTTATACAATTCAATATATTCAGCTGGTGGTAAGTCATTTGGTGGCTCGGGGTCTGCCATCAGTTCATTAAAGATGATGTCTCTTTCTTTTACCACCGGCTGTAGAAAATAAAGAAATTCTTTATTTGTGGACATAATCATATTGCCATTACTGTCTTCGATACGCTCAACGGACAAAGTATACTCACTTGCATTGATAAACGACTCCGAAAAACTGAGCTTGACTCGTGTTGAGTCGTTACCATTGTATGTAGCACTATTAGGGGAGCCGACTCCCTTATCTACAAAGTAATTTGTTGTAGTAAGGGCAGATGCTTGATCTACTTTTTCAGAAAACTGTATTTCTATAGAGTTTTCGTCTAGCACCAGTATTTCTTCGAGTTTCGGAGGTACGTTGTCAACAGTTGTTACTGAAACATCATCAAAGAAAAAGTCCTGACTTCTGGTGCTTGTATGTTTGACTAGAAAACCAAAGTGGCTTCCTGATTGAAATTCTGTATCAATACCTTCACCAATCGTTAAGAACGAGTTTCCTCCAGAAGTGTCTGCTTCTAATTTCCAGTCACCAGCTGAGCTTCTTGTGACTTTTATGTGCACATTTATTACTGAAGAAATGGAAGCTGTGGGATCTTCAATAATGGGTGTACCAGAGGAGGTTTTATAGAGATCAATTCCATCTCCGCTACCACTTTCTCCTAGTTGTATATAATAGCCAACAGGACTATCTTTTAAATTTTCTCTGTCACTTACCAAGAAAACTTTGACACTATTTGAGCTGCTTGGCGCATTGTTATAGACAACCTTAAACTGCCATGTTGTATTTAATTCTTCTGAGAAGGTATTTGAGGTTGTGATATACAATGTTGATGTAGCAGTTGGCCCGTTGCTTTGCAGTTGACCTCCACTCACCTGAAAATCAGTACCAGCGCCTGATTCATTACTACTTACCCAGGTAGGGTTATTGGTAAAGTCACCATCGCTAAAATCGTCAACAAATTGAGCCTGTGATAAGTGAAAACAGATGGTAAATAAAGAAACAAGGTAAAAGCGGTTTAGGAACATAAATTATGAGTGATGCTAGTTAGACAACTTAACAAAAATAGTATTTTTGCATTAATCAATTTCCGCATAAAATCGAGGCAGGAGTTATCTATTAAGTAGCCTCAATAAATTTAGATAAAAGATGAAATTAGCTATTGTAGGAGCCACAGGATTAGTAGGCCATGAAGTTCTAGAGGTTATCGATGAGAGAAACCTAGAGTTCGATGAATTATTATTAGTTGCCTCAGAAAGATCTGTTGGAAAAAAGATCACTTTTAAGGGAAAAGATTATAGTGTAATCAGTCTCGATGCTGCTTTGGAGGCCAAGCCTGACATAGCGATATTTTCTGCAGGTGGGGAGACTTCATTGCAGTGGGCTCCAAAATTTGCTGAAATTGGTTGTATTGTGATAGATAATTCTTCAGCGTGGAGAATGAATCCTAACAATAAGCTCATAGTGCCAGAAGTAAATGGAGAAGCATTAAGAATTGATGACCGAATCATTGCAAACCCTAATTGCTCAACCATCCAAATGGTACTTGCTCTTGCTCCTTTGCACAAAGCATATAAAATAAAGCGTATAGTAGTCTCTACTTATCAATCAGTAACCGGTTCTGGTAAAGGTGCTGTCGATCAGCTCATGAGTGAGCGTAATGGCGTTGAAGGTAAGAAAGTATATCCTCATACTATTGATATGAATGTGCTTCCTCACATAGATGTGTTCATGGATAACGGATACACCAAAGAGGAAATGAAAATGATAAACGAAACAAAGAAAATTTTTGACGATCAGAGCATTGCTGTAACTGCTACTGCAGTAAGGTTACCTGTAATGGGAGGTCATTCGGAATCAATTAACGTTTCCTTTGAAAACGACTTTGACCTCAATGAAGTAAAATCTCTACTTGAAAGTGCTGAAGGGGTGGTTGTACAAGATGATGTAAGCAACAATATCTACCCTATGCCATTAACAGCGCACAAGAAGGATGATGTTTTTGTAGGAAGACTAAGAAGGGATGAATCACAGCCTAATAGTCTTAATCTTTGGGTCGTAGCAGATAACTTGCGTAAAGGAGCAGCAACAAATGCTGTACAAATTGCTCAGTTTTTAACTACAAACAACCTGGTTTATTGATCAAGGAAATAGCTTCTAAAGAGGTTCAGGATTTTATAACAGCCAATGAAGATGTAGATCCCTTTGAGCTTTCGCTTAAACATCGTGAATTATTTGGGCTACCGATAAAGATCATTTCAGAGCAAATTGCTGCTCGCAAAAAAGCAAAAACTAAACTTCCGGAGTGGTACGCCACTGACGGCATCGTTTACCCACCGCTTTTATCTATGGAACAATGCTCTTCTGAGCAGGCGGCACAGTACAAGAGCACCCTTTTAAGTGGTCATACATTGCTAGATCTAACTGGAGGAACTGGTGTGGACACGCATTATCTATCAAAGAATTTTAAGCATTGTATTTACGTAGAAAGAAATAAGCACCTATGTGAAATTGCTCGTCACAATTTTACAGTATTTCAAAATGATAAGATTCAGGTATTCAAGGATAAATCAGAAGATTTTATTAATACATATAGTAAAAACGTAGATGCTATATTTATAGATCCTGCGCGCAGAGACGATGATAAAAATAAGGTGTTTAGATGGGAGGACTGCGAACCCAATGTGGTGGAAATACAGGAGGATTTATTTGAGCTAGCTGATGATATTTTGATCAAAGGCTCACCGATGTTAGACATTAACTCATCGCTAGCCGCTTTAAATCATGTGAAAGCTGTTCATGTCTTATCAATAAAAAATGAGTGCAAAGAAGTGCTTTATCATCTGCAGAAAAATAACAGTTCAACAGTCAAGGTTCAAACGATAAATATAACCGCTTCTGGTGATCAACAGGTTTTTGATTTCTTACCTAAAGAAGAAGAAAATCACATTGTTGAGCTATCAGAACCTCAAGCATTTTTATACGAACCAAATGCCTCAATATTAAAAGCAGGGGCTTTTAAAAGTGTTTCTGTGAAGTACAAATTAAATAAGCTGCACCAACACACACATCTTTACACTTCAAAATCTTTAATTACAGGTTTTCCTGGTC
>NZ_SMMD01000941.1 GCF_009711475.1 Fulvivirga aurantia | reverse complement strand
TTAATTATGAATATCTAGCGACAAAAACATTAAATCAGCATTGACTTATATGCTATTTGTACTTGACAGTATAAATTGTATGCAATTATGGTTTTTAATCAAAGTCAGTTCATGGTTGTATGAAATTAAAGCCTGATAATCAGAAGTTTGCATCTCATGGTTTTTATGATGACCTTAAATGTAGAATGGAAAGCGTATGAAAGGAATAGTGAAAAAAATAACAGTAGGAGTGGCGGCAATGGTTTTTCTAGGCTTCACCGTAAGCACTGCGGTAGCTCAATTAAGAACGCCCAGTTCGGTAGGTACCTATGAAAAAGGAACAATAACACTCGAAAGCGCAGAAGAAATTGACGATTACATTTATATGGATATGATGAATCCGCAAGATTTTCAGAAAAGAGTTTTTCTAATTGATGAGGAAGCTTATGCGGCATTTACTGAGGGGGAAGAAGTAGATGAAAAGGCCACAAAGTACGATTCCAAAGACCTGCAAGGCTATTCGCTTGAAAATGGCAAAAAATTTAAAAGGGCGAGTTATGTAAATCTTTTTGCGAAAAGAAAGCAGGATAAAATTCCTAAACCACTATTGCTCGAGGTTGCCGCAGAAGGAAAAGTAACTGTGCTTAAAAACATCACCATACGCAAGGTTTTATAAGTCCCTATTTGCCGGACCCTACGAAAGTGAGTGATGCTGAGTATGCCGAATGGCAGGAGAACAACTTCGAAATTTTAGCCCAGAAAGGAGAAGAAAATCCTGTAAGTCTATCTACCATAAACATTAAAAAACTTGTTGGTGATAACCGAACAGTTTTAATGAACTATGCTAAAGATGTATATAGTTTCAGATCTTTATTGACAAAAGAGCCTGTCTTCGAATCGAGCTTCCAAACGGACACACTAGAAGCACTCTCCAAAATGGTGGAAGATTATAATAAGTCATAATCTCAGGTAGAAACCGAGCCCCAAGCTAACTGCTCCAAGACGCTGGTTATTGCGAGTGAGGTACGAGCGAAGCAATCGCTAAACTAAGGATTGCCGTGTTGCGTTTGCAATTACCAGTTAAAGGATACGGTTCTCATAATTATCTAAACCTCAAAAACCCCAATCCGCTATTGCCGTATTAGGTATAGTTCCTTTAAATCTTTACCACTAGACAAACCCCCAAATGACCAAACTATTCGTTACAGCACTATTGCTATGCTTCACCTTATTACTTCATGCGCAACCAGACATCAACTATAGCATAAAAGTGCCATCCAAGCATTTACAGAGTCAGGAAAATATACAGGTATACCTACCCAAAACTTATCACCAGGGCGATAAAAAGTACCCGGTCTTGTATATTCTCGATGGACAATGGTTTTTCTTAAATGGCGTGGCCATACAAGAGACACTACGAGGCGATGATTTGCTACCTGAAATGATTGTAGTGGGCGTGGACTACAAATCCCGAAGTTATCACGATAGCCTGCATTTTGATTACTGGAATGAATTAAGCAGGTACGTGCAAGAAGAACTTACTCATTTTGTAGATCAGAATTATAGAACTAACGATGAACGTGTGGTCTTCGGATGGGAGAACCCGTCATTTATGGTCAGTGAGTTTTTATTCCAGAAAACCCCATCATTTTTAGGTTTTATAGCCTCTAATGGGGGTTATGTAAACGATGAAATGCTGGAGTCATTCCAGGCATATGATGGCGAACCATTGTACCTCTATGTAGCCAATTCAAAAAAAGACATATATACCGTCAGCTCTTCAGACGGATTGGCTGAAAAACTATCTGCTCAGACGATAAATAACCTGGAATGGACCTATGAGTTGTTTAATCAGGAAATACATGAATCACTTGCATATACCTCACTATATCAGGGACTTAGGTTTTACTACCACAATTATGGATCTAAAGTATTTAGTGGGACAAAAGAATTTCATGATGAAGGTGGTTTACCAGCATTGGAGGACTACTTTAAGGCTCGAAGTGAGCGTTTTGGCACTGATCCAGAAATAGATGCATCTACTAAAAACAGCCTGATTTGGTTGGCCTGGAAGCAGGATGACTTCACGTCTTTTGATCTTTTTATGAATGAGTTTAAAGACGTACTTTCTACGTCTCGATATGCTTCAGCCTACTGGCAGAACCGCCTTGGACAATTCTACTTAAAATATGAAGATGCTGCTCACGCCATCGAATATTTCACACGTGGAATTAATGAGTATCCTGACCCTGAATTTATGACTGTGATGCATGCTGGTCTGGGTAGTGCCTATGCACTTGAAAATGAGATATCAAAAGCCAAAGCCCACTACAGAGAGGCCATCAAACTAGCCAAAGCTAATAATGACGACCAGCTGCAAGCCTATGAAATGAAGTTGAAAAATCTTTAACTAATTATCTCTTATAGCGACTGAGCTATTATCACTTATAAAGGCTATTGATATTACTAAAATCTAATTAAATCAATAAAACTGGACGGTTAGACTCCTCCAAAAGCCAGGTATTGCGAGAGAGGTGCGAGCGAAATCTTAGAACCAAGAACATGTGAATTGTATAGTACTGGCGCATTCTGGAATAGTTATTATTAGTTGAGTTTAAGCCTGAATATCAGAAGTTTGCTTCTCATGCTTTTTATGATGAAATTGAATGAAGACAAAAACCACGATATCATGAAACATTCTACCTTATTACCTGCCCTAATGCTGTTTTTTTGCTTCACATTCAGTAATGTCATTGGTCAATTGAGAACACCTAGCTCTGTTGGGACCTATGAAAAAGGCACAATAACCCTGGAAAGCGGAGAAGAAATTGACGGTTACATATATATGGATATGATGAATCCACAAGATTTTCAGAAAAGGGTTTATTTCATCGATGAGGAAGCTTATGCGGCTTATTCTGAGGGTGAAGATGTGGATGATAGGGCTACGAAGTATGACTCCAAAGATCTTCAGGGCTTTTCACTCGAAAACGGTAAAAAATTCAAACAGGCCAGGTATGTCAATCTCTTTGCTAAAAGAAAGCAAGACAAAGTGCCAAAACAGCTGCTGTTAGAGGTTGCTGCCGAAGGTAAGGTTACAGTTTTTAAAAAATATCATCACACACAGGGATTTATAAGCCCTTATTTACCGGACCGTACGAAGGTAAGTGATGCTGAATACGCAGAATGGCAGAAAAACAACTTTGAAATTTTGGCCAGAAAAGAAGGGGAGAAAGCAGTAAACCTATCTACAATTAACATAAAGAAACTTGTAGGGGATAACAGAGCGATTTTAATGAATTATGCCAAAGATGAATATGGCTTCAGAACGGCATTTACCAAAGGTCCGGTCTTCGAATCCAGCTTCCAAATGGACGCCTTGGAGGCGCTCACCAGAATGGTAGAAGATTATAATAAATCCTAACTAAGGTTTTATAATGTTCCATAAGCCAAAAGTGGATTGACTACAAAGGAGATTCTGATTTGGGTTGGCAGGTCACATTTGCAGGTACATTAAAGCCTTTAAAAAAGAGCCATAATGGCATAATAATTTCGTACAGTGCCCCTGGAATATATAATGTTTCTCCACCCAAATTACATCCTAAAATTTCAGAGACCATTTTGAATAGTAACAATCCATAGCCAGTAATACCTACAATCGTTATTATTCTTGGAATGAGTTTATACTTGTATAGCAAATAACACAAAAATAAGCTTCCAATGCTAAGTGAAATCATTGCTAATTGAAATGCACTATATCTAGCCATTTTCAAGAGTACTCCAAAAGTCTCAAAATATGGTTCATCAACCCCAGCAGCTTTGACATATTCCTCACTCAGAGGAATTATAGATAAAAGGCTAACTGCACTTATAAGAAGTAACACTCCTTCAGTGATTCTTGAGCCCAAGTATGCAAGAGCCACCTTGTGACTATATTTTGCTAAAATTGGGAAAAACATAATACCAATACTCACCACCGAAATATCATTCACTAGCTGAAGTATTGCTCCTAAACCAATTTTATTTGAGTTAGGATAACTTTCTTTAAGATAGTCCGAAGTGTACACAATTTCTGCAATTATTTCATCCCCAATCAAGAAGGTTGTGGTAGATAATAAGAATAATGAACCTATGACTACAGCAGTTTTACGTTCTTTGTTCATATAATTATTTTGTAGGCAGACGACTGAACCGACTGATTGTTACACTAATCTTTTTTCTTTTTTTTAAATCAGCTTTCCGAGGTCATCTTTTTTTTTGGTTTCTCAATTAATAAATGTCACTGCGGGTGCCTTTGCGTGGAAATCTATTGAGATAATATTTGAGAAGTAGATCTGTACTGGACTGGAATTATATCAAAGTCATGGGCACTACCTGGGTCGCAAATTCTGGCTAAATAATAATTTTAAAAGGCACACCGCTCCTCAACTCCTCGTAAGTACGAAAGCGCCCCAGTAGTAGGGGTCAGGGTATTTTTGTCGTAAGGCGAGTTGCGCTTCCCGAAAGGCGCTCGTGATATCTCCTGACTGTAGGTACTTTCTATAAAAGGTAGTCATTAGCTCTTGTGTGGCCTGGTCATCTACCTTCCATAAACTCATGATCAAATGGCGTGCACCAGCGATGGTAAATGCTCTAGATAGACCATAAACACCTTCGCCATTTACCACATCACCAAGACCGGTTTCGCAAGCACTAAGCACCACCAGGTCGGTTTGGTATAGGTTCATATTCATGGCATCATAAGCGGTAAATACACCATCGGTTTTCTGACTGTTGGCTGTAAGTAAACCAGATCTAACCAGGGGGTTAGCTCTTCTTAATGACCGTGTATTGCTATCACCAGAAGCTTCATCCTTATCAAAAAAACCATGGGTGGCGATATGTAGGAGTCGAGGTTTTTGAATTTCCTTGAGCGAATTTTCTGTTGCCGCATCTTTGGTTATTAATAGCACATCTTCAGCGTCAAACAAGCCTCCAACAACTTGCAGCTCGACCGATGTGCCCGGAAGAGGCGCCACCTTGGGGTTGCCAAAATCCGGATTACCAAAGAGTACAACCTGCTCATTGCTCGTTTCACTTCGGGTGTCTGCTAAAGTAGCCGTGTTAGTGACAATCTCTATTTGTAGTTCATTTATAAGATGCTGGTTGTTCTTTTGTAATGTATTAATGCTTATTAAATTATAAACGCCATCAAGACTCAGGTATAGTTGATCTACCTGACCTAAGGCCTCTTGTAATGCAGCCCAGTAGGTGTCATAAGAGAGTGATTCCTCTACCTTATTTTTTACCCCGTTACGATAGTACCGCAACATTTTGGTCTCCATGGCATCGGCACTGCCCAATTGTACCAGTTCTATTTTACCGGATTTGAGCACCAATGCGATATAGGCTGCTTCAGAAGCTGAGTAGGTATTGCTTACCCGTATGATCTCCACGGCTGCCGACTGAGGTTCAAGCATAGCAGACACATTTGACCATGTCGTTGTTGAGGAAACACCCTTTAAATCAAGCGCTCGATAGAGTTCTTTCTCGATCTCATTTACCTCCTTTTCAATACTTAAAATATCAACACCCAACGTCTCTAATGTTTCATCGTCTGCTTCATAATACCCGGATAATGATTGCCTAAGGGCCGTCCAATAAGCAAACAACTCTTTGGTTTCGGCACTGCCATCTTCCTCAATTTTATGCCTTAGGGCATTGCTATTGGCCATTAGGAGACCCTTCGTTTTAAGCCGTAAGTTATACACATCATTGAGCACGGCAGGAGATAGGGTGTAGTATTCGGTGGCAAACGAATAAAACGCATCGAGTTCCACTTTTAAATGGGTCCAGAATTTCGCTTTCTCAATATCACTAAAGCCATAAAAATACTTATCTATGAGTTTTAAGTAGCTTTTTGTTACCGACCTGAAAGTCTGGTAAGCTACGTCATGCTTACCCAGTTTCCATTGACAAATGGCCACCAGATTTTGACTTTTCAGATAGTCTTTATTGAGTTTGCCGAGTGTAGCCAAACGTCCTGAGGCCACTTGCTGGAGTAGCGTTTCTGCTTCAAGGTATTTACCCTGGTCCATGAGAAATTCACCTTTTAGGGCAAGTGCATTCCAATAAGCCAGGCCTTCTTTTCCATCTTTTTTAAAGCTCTTGAGAAAATCATCAAACTGCTCTTCGGTCATGGAAGTGCTGGCGTTGGCCAACCCCATGTTGGCTTGCATCATTTTCAGGTAATCATAATCAGGGTGTTTGGTGTATTTCAGGTTTTCATAGACCTGTCGCGCTTGTTGTAAAAGTTGAGTGCTCAAGTTATAACTTCCATTTTCTGCATGTACCAAGGCCGCGTTGATCAGTATTCTGGCTCCGTCCAGCGAGTGGACAGGGAACTGATCTATATTTTTCGAAAGCTCAATCAACAGTGCAGTAGCCTCTTGTTGCCGACCCAGGTTGGCAAACAACATGGCCTGGTTATTTTGTACAATAGCCAGTTGAAAGCTATTGGCCCCACGCACTTTTTGATAGTATTTGGTTACATAATTTAGCATATCTTCTGCCGCCAGATACCTGCCCTGATCTTTCCTTAAAACAGCCAGATTATGCAGGGTAGCTACGTAATATTCACTGGTTTTGCCAAACTCACGCCCACGAATAAGCATGGCATTTGTATATAGCTTTTCCGCGACACGTAAATCGCCAATCATGTGGTGGTAAATGCCAAGGTTGTTGAGTGCTGACGTTACGATAAGCCACTTTTCTTCGCTTAACTTTAGCTTTATAATCTGCCTTAATAGTTTTTCAGAAGTACTAAAGCGATCATCGATGCGTGCTGATTTTCTGGCAACATCAACCAGGTAAAATCCTTTTTTATCATTAGGAATATAATACTCGAGCACCTCGTGGTAGTACCGGACAGCCGGATGGTATTGCCCTTTTGAAAATCGAAAATCACCATTATGTAATTTAGCCTCAACTTCTGTGTTGAAGTTGTGCTTTCGATCTACGCTGTCAAAGGCGATCTGCACACCATCGCCCAGGCTGATGGCCAGCTTCAAGGTACCATCGAGCTGGCCATAGGCAATGCCTGACAGGCAGAAACAAAAGACTGCAAACAATGATCTCATGAAAAAAAAGCTTACTGGTTGTAAACCTTACTATGAAGGAATTTCATCGTCACCATCGGGTTTTGCATTTTCTTAAGTCCCTTTTGTTGCTCCTTTTCCATCTGTAAATATTCAATGCTACCCATTAAATCACCCTCTATCTGGAGGTAGGTTCTATTAGGTATGTAAATGGAAACTTTCTTGGTTGTTTCATCTAAGATAATGTACTCTTTCGCATATAGGGTCACAATTTCTGCGTTGTCCCAGTCTATATCCTGGCCATTTGCGCCATTGAATTGAAAGCTACCTCCATTACCGCCAAACGAATTATTAATGGACGTTTCCACGCCCTCCAATGCCTCAGCAGCCATTTGGTTGGCAGCTTCACCGATGATCTTGTTGGTAGTAGGATGTGGGTTTCTAAAATGGACGAGGTTTTCATACCGGTGTAGTACCTCCGCATAGTCATTCTCATAATTGATAAACTCTTTCTCCTGACCATTTACCGTAACTACAATCTTACTCAAAGAGCCGTCATTGGTGTACTCCACCACGCTACCGTCTGACTTGGTGAGGGTGACATCGGTAGCAAAGGGTAGCTCAGGCGGAAATGATAAAGCAATTTGTCCCTCAATTTTTTCTCCCGATGAGGTGATCACATAGCCGTTGTTTTGTACAGACTCATTTAAGCTGGCTGATGCCAGGAAATTATCATCTAGTGGGTCATATACTTCCATCACTTCTTCTTCATTAAAGCTGATGTTGGTTAACTGGTCACCGTATTGAATAGTAACGGGTTTAGATGGGTCTGAAGTAAAATACAGTGCGTTGAAACGGTTATCAGCATAAGCTAACCAGCCGCTATATGCGTCACCCTTCGCATTGGTGATGGTGGCTTTACGAAAATTTCTACGTGGTTCTTCATATGCAATGGTGCCGCCATTGGTTAGCTCATCAATAGTGGCATCGCTCACACCATAGACGCTTACCTTAGTTTCTACATACTCCTGCGACTGTCCATCGCTTGTTAACTTAAAATACCGGTTTAAGGCGCCATCGTCATTGGCCCTAACGGTGATTTCAAGGTCTCCATAGAGGTAGGCATCGCCATCTGTCAGCCAAAGCCAACCTGGTCGTTGAGAAGCAAAAACACTGTTCGGAAAAGGCGTATAAGCCTCGCTCGTGAGTAGGCCATAGTCTACCACTTCTTTGCCTTTATACTTGATTTCTTCTCCATTTTTTTTTCTGAGAAAGTAGGTTGTCAAAGCTCCGACAGATTTAACAGAGACATCACCCACTTGCGCACTGCCGTCTGCCAACCTTAAATATCCCCACATGTACTCTGTTCTGGAAGAGCCCTCATTTTGTGTCTTATATCGCCATCTTGTGGTTTGATCGATCAAGTGGCCGTTTACATGTGTGGCCTCATATACTTGTTTCTCATACGCCTCCATGGTAGCAGGCGGTAGGTTTTGTTGGTAAAACTCCAATTCATCTGATGCATAGTATTGCAGCGGTGCATCCTCATTTTCTAAAAAATAGACGTCTGATAGGGTAGAAAGCGCGGTTTTAGCCACCAAGCCTTCTTTTTTCGTACCATCAGACAAGGTCAACGTGCCCGGGAAAAATTTCAACTCAGGGTGTATTAAATCATAAGCCACATTGCCACGCTCCAGGGCCTCCTTCCAATGTTTCTTTGTTACATCGATACCATACGTTTTGATGTCTTCATATTTATACCTTGTGGCCTTGCCTTTTTCTGACGCTCTCAATTGTACCTGAGAGGTAAATTCTCCTTTACGGGATACCTGTATATAGCCAGTTTGCTTTTGCCCACTAGTGGTTTCTACAAACCCGGGTAAGCTCTGAGATTTGTAGCCCGTTTCCAGTATACCTAAAGGGCCAATAAATTTAGGGTCTTTGTATTGCTTGACCCCAAAGTTGGATACTTCCTCTGCATCGAACGAGTACTTTTCTTTATCAGCCGTTTTTACATCAAATTTCCTGATCTTTTGTTTTACCTCTTTGATGTCAATACGACCTTCATATGTCTTACCATTTTTTAAGGTTACATAGCCAAAATCGGTATAACCATTTCTACCTTCACTAACGGCCTTATTGCCACCACTGGTACCGGTCATAAACTTACTGATGCCCCGATCGACCTCAACCCAGTAGAATGCGCCTGGTGTATCGTTTACTATTGAGTTAGAAAGCCCATAAGCTGAAAGACTTCTGGGGATGAAACTGTATTTTTCTCCTGAGTTGGTTTTTATCCGGATGCCGTATACATTATCGTAAGCGTTGCCAACAAGCGAGATCTTACCTTCTAATTGCGTGCCGTCCAGTAAGGTGACATAGCCATTGTCATATTCGGTAGTGTAGGGGTGAAAACCCGCCTGCCGGGCTTTATAGTTTATTTCCTGACTGGTATTGGTTTGGCCATAGGCACTGAAAATTCCTATAGCCAGGGTAAATAGTAAGCAATTTTTTTTGGATAACATGGGGTTGGGTTATGGTTTAGAAACAAACAAGATAGTGAAATTTTTGAAACCATAGCTTTGGAACCTTTCCTTGTACCACATCATCAATTTTAGAGTGAAAAATACCCAAGGTTGGGTATTGATATTGAATTACACAAGCTCTAAATTTTCAAAAATTAAAACACCTTATTAATGTCGAATAAAGATGCTGGTCACGATAAAGATAGTAATGCAGATAAGTCCTTTGAACCTATTACGCTGTCCTCAGCCTTACTTGCTCCTGTCAATTCCATATTTGAAGCGCAAATACATGCCGCACGTGCCTTTCTGAATTTTATTCTGCAAATGGGCTTTCGGCACAAGTATGATGTGGAGTTGGACGAATTGGATGATGATAAAATAGAAAAGAATGAAAAAGCCAGAAGAGAAGGAAAAAAGAGGATGAGGGAGTTGTTTGATAAAAAGAAAGATCAAGGTCTTTCAAGAAAAGAAACCAATGAGTTAAGGGAATTGAGCTGTAAACATGGTGACCTTTTTCAGCAGATGGTAGAATATGTTGACGATACAGGTAATCAATTTGTAATTAATATTCCAAATCTGGCACTATTGCCCATTAAGCCTTTGGCTATTACAGAAGGAGATTTTTCTTATGAATTTGAAGTGCAAAGTCAAAACCATGATTACAAGCAAATGGGGGCTGCTTACAACAAAAGCCCTGACGAAGAAGGTAAAAGGCCCTGGTTTTTGATAAATGAGCCGAAATCCATCCGGGGAAGTTTTGCTACCAGAAAAGAAGAATCTTCAGAAAGATCTATCAAGATCAATGTAAAAGTGGGTAATACTGAGATGCCTTATGGCTTGGAAAAATTACTCACCCATTTGACAAACAATATGGATGCCATTGATAGAGAGGATGGAACCGTAGCACCTTAATTTATTCGAAACATGGCAAAAGGTAAAAACAGAGATAAAGTAAACACAAAAAATACAGATAAAATGGCTGAAAAAGACGTACCTACCATCGCATCCCCATCAGAATTTGCTAAAATTCCCTTGGATTTTGTAATTGCCACACCGCTATTGACGACTATTGAAGCGCATATGGCTGCAGCTGAAACCACGCTGCATTTCATAAAAGGTTTAAGTGGTCAAAATCAGACCTTTAAGATGAATCTGCGCACCACAGATAAAGAGGGAAAAGAATCATCGGAAGAACGAGAAGTAAACGTTCCTTTGTTGGCGATAGCCAAGGTTCCCAGCCTGAATTTTGATTCGTTAAGCGTAAGTTTTAAATACAATATTTCGCAAGTTATAACAGAGACTAGTGGCACCAAAAGCCGTGCAAGTGCCGAGATAGGTACCAAGGGACTACTTTCAAAGTTCTTATCTGCCAGCTTAACAGGCTCAATTGAGCATAGCTCTAATAGAGAAAATACCGTAAACAGAGGAGGGACATTAGATGTGAAGATTCATGTTAGCGAGTCCCAGCTTCCTGCTGGTCTTGAAAAAATTATTAATGCCATGGTAGAAAATATACCTGTCCCAACTAAAAATTCATAATGCGTGGCTTTACCAAAAGCTTGATAAAGGAAGTTATACAAGCTGACATGGCCATGCATGAAGCCCAAATAGAAGCATGGGCATGGATGAATCGGAATAGGCCTTCTGGAGACCATATTCCCAAAGACATTATGAAGGGGTTAAGCAAGGGCCGATACCTCACTATTAATGAAGTTAGGTTTGAGTTTTTTGTACGGCCGGTTAATTCCAAGACTTTGATCGCACGTATGTGTCTTTTCTTTAAAGTTTTGAAAGGTGATTTACTTACACTTGCAGGCGGGCAGGTATTCGAGTTTTGCAGCCATGTTGATGAAAGGGCGGAGAAAATAGATTTAAAGATAAGGCGTCTGGATGATGGAACTATAAAAGCTTCATACAAACCTGCAGATATGGAAACGGCAAACTTAATGTAAGATGAACCCTGTAACCAAGGCAAAGGATTTTAGGGTGAACCTAGCCCAACACCCCACAAAGCGCTATACCCGGAGGCCATTGGAAGTAATTACACATCTTGCCGTGCATCATAGTTTGACCACTTCTGGCTCTGCAAAGGCTTTTGCTAATTATCACGTAAAGAACAACGGCTGGCCTGGCATTGGCTATCATTATGTGATCGAAAAGAATGGTACCATTATTTGGTGCAACGATTTAGATCTAAAAACATATCATGTTGGTAAAGGTAACCGCTATTCTATTGGGGTATGTATGGTTGGTGATTTCCGTTCCCAAAAACTTGAGACTGCCCAGTATGAAGCTCTACAGTACGTACTTAAAAGACTGATGGCTGAATTTTCCATTGTAAACACCCACGTACTAGGTCATAGTGAATATCCCGGTTACGCGTGGAAAGAATGCCCATGTATAGATATGGATACGGTCAGACTCAGCCTTGAGAAAAATGAGGTGAAAAAAGCAAAAGCATACCGAGGCATAGATTATAACTGTGCCAAACATTATATATTCAATCCAAATGTAATTTTAGTCAAACCAGGAGAGACCGTTATGAAAGTTGTTTCCGGTATTAATCACCTGGAACCCGGAGATGTAAGGATACAAGACAAAACGTTGCCTCTCGAAAAGAACGTGGTGGAGCCTGTGGCTATTAAGCTGGTCAATGAAAACGAACAAATTCCTAATCAGGTCAGGCAACTCGTGTCCAGAATGAGGCTTCAAGAATATACGGTCTTTACCGATGATAGTAAACCCTATAACCTCAATTTGGTAGGTATGCGTAAGGATAGGGGTACCGTTAATCAATTTGACGATAAATTATTTGTATTTTGGAAATACCACAGCATATGGAGCCTCCGGGAATACCAGATAACCACAGACCCAGGTTTGCCATACCTTCAAGATCCATTAAATCCTGCAGGAACAGCGGTGCTCAAAGAAGGCCAATATAGAGGAGCCTATCGTATTGGCAAACACAGGAACAAATACAGTGCCCTGGTACAAGCGAAACCTGTCACCGTATACCGTGACAATGACCTCGATGGAATGATAGACTTATCAGGAATGCGAGAGCAAACAGGTTTCTTTGGTATCAATATACATCGGGCTACCGCCTCCGGAACCTCAGTTCATGTCAATAAGTGGTCAGCCGGATGTCAGGTTTTCTCAAAGTCAGATCAATTCGAAGACTTCATAAAATTGTGTAAGTCTTCGGCAAGCTATTGGGGTAATTCATTCACTTATACGCTACTCTCTGAAACAATTTAACTCCTTTTATTCTGACCTTACACGACCGACCAGAAAACTGATATCTTGCTATAGGTTATAATGGACTGCTTTATAGCCTCTCCCAAACTTGATTCGGGATTAAACTAACTTTGTTCTTGGCAGGCATTCTTGTCAGCCTATGGCTGAAATTATATGAGCCGTTGATCTTTCTCTTTTCGTTTCGTCACTCATTTTTACCTGAACCTATTAACACTACTAGCTACGAGGAGCGACTGTACCCCATGTAAGGCATTGACCTTGCGGGTAGGAGAGTGGCAAATGTGGATGATTTTCAGTCACTGACCCACCTGTTGTTTATGAAAAATACCCAAGGTTGGGTATTGCATGAAAGTTATATTTCTGTAATTATTACACTATTCTAATTTCGATTTACATCTAACCTTATTTGCCCGTTGTAGCTACTTCTGAGTAAACAATTGGTACATAATAAACACAATTTGAATTATAAATTTAATCATATTGAACTTCAAGCCCCGGACGATCAACCTCTTGAGTTGATACACGCTACAAGCAAAAGAAATCCATGGAAAGGACCATTGCTACTGGTGCACGGGGCAGGTGTCAGGTTCAACATTTTTAATCCACCTACCAGTCAGAATATAATCATCTATGCCCTCGTTCAGGGCTATGATGTATGGCTCCTTAACTGGCGGGCGAGTATCGACCTTGAGCCAAATGAATGGGATTTGGATAAAGCTGCTCAGGACTATCCGGTAGCTGTTCAGAAGATAGTCGAGTTGAGTGGCTACGATGAAATTAAAGCTATCATTCATTGTCAGGGCAGTACCAGCTTTATGGTTTCGGTCATGCTTGGCTTACTGCAACAAGTCAAAGTCATAGTCAGTAATGCCGTGTCGCTTCACCCGGTTGTGCCGGATTACTCAGTTTTTAAGATGAAAGCCTATGTGCCCATCGTTAAGAATTTTTTCACTTATCTCAATCCTCAATGGGGCAGACATGCTCCGGATTTTAAATCCAAACTGCTAAAGCTGATAGTGTTTTTGTTCCATAGAGAGCCCGACACTATGGTGGGAAAATTCGTAAGCTTCACATATGGTGCTGGATGGCCAGCACTTTGGGAATTGGATAACCTTAATGAAGAAACGCTAAACTGGATTCAGGATGAATTCGCAGAGGTGCCCCTAACATTCTTTCTGCATATGAAGAAATGTCTAAAAGCAGGACATCTGGTATCCAATGATGAAAATGAAATATCTTATGTCAATAAACCCTACAATCAGCCCGCCCGGATAGCGCTGTTCGCAGGAGCTGAAAACAAATGCTTCCTGGCGAAAAGCCAGCAACGCACCTTTGACTATCTTGAGAAAAGCCAGCCTGGAAGGCATAGCCTACATATTATCGAGAACTACAGTCATCTGGATATATTCTTCGGTAAGAATGCACACGAAGACGTCTTCCCAATAATGTTCGATGAATTAAACAAATCCTGATATGCCACCAAAAAGAATTAAAAAGTATAAAGACCGATATGCGCTGGTAGACAGCATACCCTACCAAATGCCCATATATGCCAAAGACTCACCGGCTTTAATGGCAGGCTTTTCCTGTGACTGGAAAAAGGCTAATGCACTACTTCCGGGTAACGAGCTTCACGCACTAAAACTGCCAAATGGCAAAGCGGTTTTACTCATCACTGTGATAAACTATGTGAATACCAGCATCGGTAAGTATATAGAATACAGTATAGCTATCGGCTGTACCCATGGCAGTAAACCAGCTCCACGGATTTTTAATGTCGCCATGATGAAGAAATATGGCACCGGTCAGTATATACTTGACCTGCCTGTAAGCTCTGAAGTTTCCGTTAAAGGTGGGAAAGGTATATGGGGAATGCCCAAACATAAGGCCAATCTTGATTTTAAGGATAACGGTGACGTGGTCAGCAGCCAGTATGAAAAAGATGGCAAATTTGTTTTCAGAATAGAGATAGACAAGCCAAAATCACCATCCATGAAGGTGAAGGTAGGCACTACGAACTATTGCAAATACCGCAATATGCTCATGGCCTCTTACATCTATTTTAACAGTAAAGCCACCTTCAACCTGTTTGGAAAGGCTAAAGGAAGACTTTTTATAGGTGATCACCCTAATGTATCCATGCTGCATGGCCTTGACATAACTCCCGATCCGTTCTTTACTATGTTTTTACCAAGTGCCTCAGGTATATTGGACGATCATTTCAAATGCTGGTTCCTGACATATGAAGAACCTCCCAAAGAAATGCCTGAAGGATATGAAAGTGTATATGATCTCGGGCTGAGTGAGGATTGGCTGGAAGACCCATCGATCAATGATTACGAAAAATACCAGATCGTATGAGCAAAATTATGACACTTAACCGGGCATTGTTGATGGCGTGTGTAAGCATGTACTTTGGTACGGGCTGGTCATTGATATTATTTTCATTTCCTATAGCCCCCGAGCTCACAGTGGATAATTATTACATGCAGTTTGTGCCACAGGTACAGGCAGCAACCAATTTTTTCACCTATATGACCATGATCATGATGGTTTGTTGTATCATCTGGATCATTTCAGATTGGAAGAATAGACACAAATGGTACCCGATCATAGTGCTGGTACTGGTCATAGTGGCCACTTTACTCACCACCCAATATATTTTCGAATACAATCAACGAATGACCGATGGTATTACAGACGCTGCCGAATTGCGTGACGTACTCCGGAAGTGGATGAACCTCAATACAATACGCGTAAGCATTTGGACACTTCAGTGGCTTACCATGATCACTTACTATGTTAATCAAAATCTTAAAACCCGTTTGATATGAAAAAGTGGTTAAATATCATCGTGGTCTCAATTTCGCTGGCTACTATAGCGTCAGGGCTGTTTCAGGCGGTGGCACCGACCATTGTTATGAATGTGATATCCGCAGAGATCAATCCCACAGCAGTACACTTTTTCCGAATTGTGGGTATGTTCATGTTTCTTTTTGGAGGCCTTTTAATACATGCCGTATACAGTGTCACACCACAAAAGCCTGCTATATTATGGGCGGCTTTTCAAAAACTGGGGGCATTTGCAGCAGTGAGTCTTGGTGTATTCACTGGAATATTTTCAGTCTTGGCTATGGGAGTCGCACTTTTCGATCTTTTTTCAGGGGCTCTATTTCTTTACTACTATAAAAAAGCGACATGAAGTTCCTGGCCAACTTTTTCTTCTTTACCTACATAGGCCTGGTCGTATTAGCCGGGTTTTGGGGAGCCTTTGTTAATCCGGAGTTTGATTTCAGGATGCTGTTTAAACTGGACACTGATACACTTACCAGCTATTCTCAAATTAACCTAATAAGCCAATATCGCTTTTTACGTGCTTTAGAACTTGGTTATGGAATATTTTCATTGATGTTCTATCGTGAGATCTTTACTGAAAAGAAGTTTAACTACCTCTATCTCTGGATCATGCTCTCTGGCGCACTAGCCAGAATAGTGGCCATCGCTATTGACGGGATGCCGAGTACATTATTTATGTTTTTTCTGATTTATGAATTGCTGGGTGTAATCGTAATCTTCGCTTACACCAACCGACAGATCAAAACCTCACTTAACAGCGCATGACAGCTCAGCCATATAACAGCCTTAATCCTAAGCGGTCCCTGGTGCTGGCCGGGGGAGGCATGCGTGTGGCATATCAGGCAGGAGTAGTGATGGCCTTGGAAGAAGAGGGACTGGAATTTCACCATGTAGATGGTACTTCCGGAGGGATTTTCAACACCGCCATGCTGGCATCCGGTGCTACACCGTCACAAATGGTTCATAGGTGGAAAACATTGAAACTCAAGTGGTTTAGCTCATTGCTAAAAGCCAAAGAATACCTCAAGCCTCTCAAAATGAGAGGTCTTGCAGATGCTGATGGTATTGCCGATAAGGTATTTCCGCACATGAAAATCGACCTTTTGACTATTAATGGTAATAACAACGGAATCACCTACACATTCAATGTCTGTAACTTCTCTGATAAAACCATAGAAGCCATACCACACGATGTTGTTCTAAAAGAGCATCTGCTGGCTGGGGTGTCCTTGCCTATGTTCATGCCCGCCTTTGAGATTGGTGATGCATGGTATACAGATGCGGTATGGATCAAAGATGCCAATCTGGTGGAAGCAGTAAAGCGTGGTTCCAAAGAGCTATGGCTCGTGTGGGCTATCGGGAATACTTCACAATACCTGCCGGGAGCATTCAATCAGTATGTACATATGATCGAAATGAGTGCAGGCGGGGCAATATTGGAAGAATTTGCTCAAATACGTGCTACTGATGTCAAACTCCATGTGATCAAACCGGAATACCCATTGCCACTGGACCCCGATTTTTTCTTCGATAAGATAGACGCCCGGTCATTGATCAATATGGGCTACGCCAATGCCAAAAAATACATCTCTGAAAAATCAGAATCAGGTGTGCAACTTGACGAAAAAGCTACCAAAATGAAATATCCCGGAGACAACCTTAATCTCCGGTGTAGCTTTTCAGGCTACATGAATTTTATGGGAACCTCGACTGAAGTGGATGTACACTGTTATTATCAATACATATCGGAGAAAGATGAACTTCATATTTACGCCAGTCTTGAATTTGACAAATCGGGAGTAGATCATTCTCTTTATAATGCCCATACCACTGTTACAAGAGACGCGAACAGACCACCCATCTGGAAAACTACAGCCACTTTTAATTATCAGAAAACTGCCTATGAATTGCAACTCGAAGTACCGTTGGCTGGTGCTGCAGATACAATCATCGGCCTTGGGTTTAAAACCGCACACCTGCATGTCACAGATCACAATGGAGTCATTTCATCAGCGGTACTTCATCAGTCCATTCGAAGCAGACTCAAACATGCATTGCGTCTAAACCTGCTTATGCGCGATGGAAGTCATGGTTCCATATTCAAAAAGTATCAAATACTCTCAAAACTCAATAAAACATGAAATTCACAAGAAAACCCATGGTCAACTGGTATGACCTCAAACAACTTGCCTCTACAGGTATAAAAACCATGATCTCAGGTGTGTTTGGGAATTTTGCTGACAAAAGGGAGTTTCAGGCAGCCTATGCCCGTGGTGAAAAACCATTCGTGATAGATAATGACAAAGAGGAGATATGGATAGATTACATATCCGATCTGGGTGATGGGTTCGATGCTACCTACACCATGGCTCATCTTCTGGCGCAGGACACACTAACCATCGATAATACTACTACACAGCGTGGCCGCATACTGATCATGGGGGGAGATGAAGTTTACCCCACACCGGAGAGGCGTGAGTATGAAAATCGTCTCAAAGGACCTTATGCCAACGCATTTCCTTGGGAACAAAATATAGAAACCAGCCTGTTCGTCATACCGGGAAACCATGATTGGTATGACGGGTTGACTAATTTTATGAAAGTTTTTTGCCAGGGAAGAAGTATTGGAAATTGGCTCACCGAGCAAAAAAGAAGCTATTTCGCTCTCAAGTTACCCCATAACTATTGGGTGTTTGGGATTGACATCCAGCTTCATGCTGATATCGATGAGCCACAACTTGATTACTTCAGAAAAATCTCTCGCGAACAAATGCAGAAAGGCGATAAGGTCATACTTTGTACTGCCGAGCCTTCGTGGGTATATAAGTCCTGGTCAATGAAGAATACCTCGGACGATCGCATGAGATTTTTTATTGATAATATCATACTCGGAGCCACGAAAAACTATTATGGTAGGGAAGAGGATGATGTTCAGGTGGTAGCCATACTTACCGGAGATATGCACCACTATTCACACTATGAAGAGAAAATAGGGGGTATAGTAAAAAGTCACCTGATCACGGCTGGGGGAGGAGGTGCCTTCACACACCCTACACATTTTCTCAAAGCTAACGTTGAGGCCGGAGACAATTGTACTCGTGAACTGACTAAAAATGGGATCTACCCAACTCGAAAACAATCCTTGGGCCTTGGCTGGTGGAATCTGGCCTTTCCAGCTTACAGTCCACACATGCTATGTCTCTTTGCGGTACTGCACCTGTTTACCATATGGAACCTGCAGATATTCGATCAGGCACCCGGCTCATTTCTTGAAAGACTGGGTGAGCTGGAAACTTTTTCGGCTATACTGGATCATATTTACAATAACCTGAAATATAACCCGGCAGTCGTATTCCTCCATTTTGTACTGTTAATTGGCCTGACAATGTTCAGTGACACCTTCACCGTAAAATGGAGCTGGATCATCGGGTTTATGCATGGATTATTACAGTTAGTAATCTCATACATCATGATTTATTTCATCATTGGTTTTGTGATGGATATAGGCCTTGATCTCATCTGGGGCGTATTCACATTTGCCGTTCTTGGTGGATTGGTCAGTGCTTTTATTTTCGGGCTGTATTTACTGGTCAGCACCCTTGTCATTCACAACCATCCAACGGAAGCTTTCTCATCTTTTCGCTGGAAGGGCTACAAGAACTTTTTGCGTATACACATTACCAATGAAGGTGCAACTATATATCCGATTGGTTTGAAAAAAGTCAGCAGTTGGACACATGACTTTAAACCGAAAGGCTCGCCTCCCAAACCCATTTTTATTGAAGATCCATTTAAAATCGATTCATAAGAGAATATTTAACCATAAAGCAATGAGAAGATTATCCAAACCATTGACCGAAATGAAGCCGCACTACGAAGTGGTAGTTGTAGGCTCAGGGTATGGCGGCAGCATTGCGGCCTCGCGTCTTTCCAGGGCAGGTATGGGCGTTTGTCTGCTTGAAAAGGGTAAAGAATTTACTCCGGGCACCTTTCCAAATAATATCAAGGAAGCGAAAAAGGAGATGCAGTTCAATAAAAAAAGCCTGCAGATCGGTAAGCAGAACGGACTGTATGATTTTGTGCTGGGAGACGATATTTCCGTGTTCAAAGGCTGTGGACTCGGAGGTACCAGCCTTGTAAATGCCAACGTATCGATTGAGGCAGACCCCAGAGTTTTTGAAGATAAGATATGGCCTGAAGAGCTTAGGAATGATATCGGTGCCATAAATGAGGGGATAGAACGGGCAAGAAAAATGCTGCGGCCCAACCCATACCCTGAGGGCAGGGACGGGTATCCCGAATTGGCCAAAACACGAGCCATGAGAATCTCTGCCAAAGCATTGAAACGCGAATTCCGAATGCTGGATATCAATGTCAATTTCTCATCAGGCAAAAACAATGTAGGTGTTTACCAGCCACGGTGTAAAAGCTGCGGGGATTGCGTGACCGGTTGTAACCTCGGGGCTAAAAACACAACTCACATGACCTACCTGCCTGATTCATTCAATCATGGTGCTGAGATATTTGTGGAAACAGGTGTTCACCACGTGGAAAAAGTAAATGGTCACTGGAAGATCTTTTTCACTGCATATAGCACAGACAGAGATAAATTCGATGCACCGCTTATGAGCATAACCGCTGACAATGTAATTCTGAGTGCAGGGGCATTGGGTAGTACAGAAATACTCATGAGGTCCAAAAAGTATGGCCTGGAGGTATCAGAGATGCTTGGGAAACGCTTTAGCGGTAACGGGGACTTTCTCGCATTCGGCTATAACAATGATATGCCAATCAACGGAATCGGCAGACCTAACTCTTTTTCTGGAGCTGAGATCGATGAGATCGGCCCATGTATCACCAGTGTTATAGACACGCGTAAAGAATCTTCCCTTGAAGATGGGATGACCATTGAGGAAGGCTCTATTCCCAGTCCTATTAAAGACCTGATGACACCCGCCCTTTTCGCATTTTCAAGACTTACAGGCAGAGATACTGACAGAGGTTTCAAAGACTTTATCAGAGAAAAATGGAGAGAGGTCACAAGCTTCTTTCGAGGTCCCTACTGGGGCTCCGTTAAGCACACCCAGGTGTATCTCGTTATGGCCAATGATGATGGTATGGGTAGTATGCACCTTGGAAAAAGTGATGAAGCAGTGATTGAATGGAAAGATGTGGGGCGCCAGAAGATATTTGAGAAGATCAGCGAGCAACTTCATGAAGTCAGCCGTGCCCTTGGGGGTCGCTACGTAAGAAATCCTACTTGGAGCAAACTGATGAATTTCGACCTGATGACTGTACACCCACTCGGGGGATGTGTCATGGGTGATACTGCTAAACAGGGTGTGGTTAACCATAAGGGGCAGGTTTATAATGGCACGGAAGGTTCTAAAGTTTACAAAAGCCTTTATGTGATGGATGGTGCAGTATTCTCACGGTCAGTAGGCACTAACCCATTACTGACCATCAGCGGAATATCTGAGCGAAACATTGCCCTGATGATTGAAGATAACCATCGCGAAGTTAGCTATGAGTTCCCTCAGATTCCTGATGACCAATTTGATGACCTCGACCTGAAGCCGGGGGTTCAGTTTACTGAAACCATGACCGGATATTTCCTTATGGGCGAGACCGATGATTATGATAAAGGATATTCGCTCGGTAAAGAATCTGATTCACCTTTTGAATTTACTTTAACGATACAAGTGGATGACATTGAGGATTTTATTATTGATAAACAGCACGAGGCGGCCATGATTGGTACCATGACTGCCCCTGCCTTATCATCCAAGCCGCTGATGGCTTTCAACGGTATTTTTAATCTGTTTGTGGATGATGCTAATCGCGAGGGCTGTAAGAAAATGCTTTATAAAGCTGATCTAATAAGTGAGGAAGAAAAAGCATATAGGTTTGAAGGCTACAAGGAAATATTTGATGACAAAGGTTTCGATGTCTGGCAGGATACAACCACCCTGTTTATAGATGTTTATGAGGCTGAGAAACTCATTGGTAAGGGTAAACTAAAGATCAAGGTCATGGATTTTAAAAAGCAGCTCACGACCATGACCGCACTGAATACCAATACAAAAGCAGAAGGCCTGAAGGCTCAGGCAAAATTCGGAAAATTCTTTGCAGGAAATGTTTATGACAGTTACTGTTAATTATAACAAATTTTCTTGCTAATCAGATGAGACAAATAGAATTATCTTCATCATGATACTCTAATACAATGATTTAATCTTCATTGTGGATAAAAAGATCAAGTACTTAACAGAAAGATCTAATTTCTTACAGTTACAAATACCGGGCGTGCGAAGGCACTCACTCATCATTTCTCACGCACGAAAAATACCCAAGGTTGGGTATTGAACTTCTTTATTCAAGGGGTTAATTTTAATATAAAGTTTTACCACATGGTCTCTGGATAAAGAGAGGTAAGAGTTTACAAATTATCCACAGTAAAGTAGACCGACCACTTCTAATGACCTATATGAAACTCTATCCTCAGGCCAGCTAACACCTGGAATGATGAGAAATTTCAAAACATACCAACTCTTAATTATTGCCCTTTTATTCTTGTATAGTTGTACCTCTCCTAAAGAAATATCTGAAAGAGACGACTTGGGAAGTGATCTCAGAAGCTTGCTAGATAAAGAACCAAATTCATTCATCAATTTAACCAAACCGGATTTAGGTCCTCTATTAAATTATATAGATGAACGAGTGTCCTCTGCTGATATTAATGAAAAACATACAAATGCTATATTAATGGCTACCACGAAAGTTCGAAAAGCGGAAATTACAAGCAATGGCTTTAATACTATGGCAATTGCCGGCCTGAGCGAATTAGGAGTAGGTCTTAATAGCATCAATGATGTTTGGGAAGAAGTCTTTGGTGAATCCTGGAGTGATTGGTGTGTTGAGCAATTTAAATTGTGTATGGCAGACCATGGCAACGACCCAATACGTATAGCAGGATGCGCTTTGACCTTGATGACATGTTTGGCTCTATGTGATGATGGATCAATTAAAGAACCAGTTAAAGTAATAGAATCTAACTCAGTAGGAGGGCTTTGGGATAAAGTTGAAGACCTACCCGAGGAGCCTATTGGACAAGGCCTTTGTCAATTAACCAAAGTAAAATTATCTAATGGAAGAATTGTTCCGCGATGTAAAGGAGATTGTTTAGACTCTGAAATGTGCATTGGCCCGGTTATTCGAGGAAAGGGAGAAAAACTTAGATTAGAATGTATGTGTATACGAAGAAATTAGTCTCTTAAACGACTTATTGGCAAAATCTCACCATTATTAGTTATGAAAAATACCCAAGGTTGGGTATTAATTACTAAAATACTCTTACATCATAGCAACCGTTGTAGAATCTAGCGGTTCCTCCATTGGTAACGCCACTTGCACTTAGTGCTGTCCATACTACATCAGGATCATCTGTAGTACCTTCTATAGTGACTGTATAGGGCTGATAGCACGCATTAGGTCCATTTGGGTAGAATCCGTTTAAAGTACCCTGATAAACTTGATTGACATAAACATCGATTAACCCATAATTCGGTGTACTTGTATAAAATGTAAGCTGAGAATGGAATACACAAGAACCGTCACTTTCGCTTGCGTTCGGGTCATAATTTATAGCCCCGGGGCTTGTACATCCAGGTACACCAGGGTATTGGCATGAACCATTATCTTGAGTAGCATTTGGGTTATAGTTTGTTGCATTAATGTCCATACAACCGTAGACCGTTGATGCTGTATAACGGCATGTGCCGTCATCATTCTCTGCATCAGGGTCGAAATTATCGGCTCTTGGGTCAGTACAGCCTTCTGGACAGTCGTTAAATATCGGACAGCATGCGCTAAGAACAACTGTGAAAATAATTATGAATAGATTGCGTGCTTTCATGACTTTTAAAATTTAATTGTTAATAAACTCTTTGAGTATAAGTGTACCAATCAAAATACCACCATGTACGTGTGTCATACCTTCTTTGCCAATAGCAATTACCACCTATGCACGACCAATAATAACCTGATTGAGAACCATACCAGGAGTACCAGCGTCTTTTGCGACAGTTTTTATAGTAATAGTAAACAGGGTTTCCATTGTGGTCATAACCCTGAAAGACGGAATAGCTATTACCGCAGGTAATATCGGCTGCACCCCTTTGAGTATAATATCTGTTCTCGGACCACCCACTTTGGGCGGAAAGATTAGGTACAAAGCAGATAGAAAAAAGAATGAGGAATAAGGTAGTTTTCATGGTGTAACTTTGATTATTTACACTTAATGAAAACATATTAGGTATGTAACCCTGCTTTCTTAAAAATTATTGATTTTTTAATCGGATTTCCTTTAGGAGCTTACTGTATTTAATCGTATCAGTTAATAAAAGTTGGTCTTCTGCCAGTTGAGATGACCCATTTAATAAATAGGCTAAGGATAAATAGAATCTTGCTTCCTCGTTAAAAATATCAAATGAAGAGAGGTATGTTTGAAATGATCTTATAGCTTTATCGGGCTGCTTTAATTCCAGGTAGCTAAGCCCAATATAAAATAAACTGGCTCCATCATCCTCTTCTATGGATATCTGACCTAATAAATCAATTGCATCTTCATAGTTGCCTAAGTCATAAGCATAATAGGCCTTTTCCTTGAATTGATCCGGTTGATCCTTACTCCTGGTTAGAGGGCTGATTTGATTAGGATAAGTTGTATGATATTTTTCAAATAGACTATTATTGTAATTTTCGGTATAATGGAAGATCAAATACAAACTTACAGCTAGAAATAGAACTGAAGCAGCTATTTTTAAATACCAGCTGACATGATAACTCTTTTTATCAAGAATTTTATTTTCAAAGCCTTGAATTGTTTTCAAAGTGTCATTCGAACTAACTTGTTGTACGCCCTCGATGAGTTGCTTTAATTCATCAAACAGTTTCTTAAATTCAGCATCAGTTTTCAGGCGTTCAAGTAATTGTCTTTCTGAATCTTTATTTATTCTTCCAAGCAAATATGATTCGATTAGGGTTATATCGTCTTGGCCATCCTTCATGCAGTAGTTATTCTTCGTTCTTTCATTAGTTTCCTTAATCGCTGCAAACACTTATATTTTTGATTTTTCACCGTATCTGCATTTTTGTATCCAAGGTTTATTGAAATTTCTTCCATGTTTTTTCGTTCATAATAGAAGAGTTTAAGTATTTCTGAGCAAGGGTGTCCCAAACTGATCAGGCAGTTTTCCATATTTTCAAGTTGCTGTTCTGTATAGGCTTTGTTTTCTCCAGGGGGGACTGGGATATGATTATCATTAAACAAGACGGTCATTTTACCTGAGGCTCTGGATCTTTCCATTAACTTATTTCGACCAA